>NZ_CP132354.1 GCF_030758455.1 Erwinia pyri | reverse complement strand
TGTAGTGGCACACTGAATTTGGCCACCTGAATAGAGGTGATATCATCACCTCACAGTAAAAACAGGTGACATTATGACCGGACGTAACAGACGCAATTTTAGCCCCGAGTTTCGCCTCGAAGCTGCCCAGCTTGTACTCGATCAGCATTACACCGTTGCCGCCGCTGCTACGGCAATGAACGTCGGCAAATCCACAATGGACAAATGGGTTCGACAACTGAAAGAAGAGCGAGCGGGAAAATCACCCACTGCTTCACCCATGACACCTGAGCAGATTGAAATACGCGAGCTAAAGAAAAGACTTCAACGAGTTGAAATGGAAAGGGATATATTAAAAAAGGCTACCGCGCTCTTGATGTCAGACTCCCTGAACAATTCTCATTAGTTGAGAAACTCAGGGCGCGGTTTCCTGTTGCCGTTGTGTGCAACGTGTTTGGGGTTCATCGCAGCAGTTATAAATACTGGCGGCAGCCCAGGAAGCCTGACGCCACGAGAGTGGCATTACTGAGCCTTGTGCGTGAAGTTTATCGCGAAAGTAACGGCTCAGCAGGAGCGCGAAGCATTGCCGCGATGGTCACCACCAAAGGTATAAAACTGAGCCGCTGGCGGGCAACAAAGCTAATGAAAGCGCTCAATATTATCAGCTGTCAGCAACCTGGCCATCGTTATAAGAAGGCGTCTAAGGAACACATTGAGATCCCTAATTATCTGGATCGCCAGTTTGCTGTTACCGAGCCTAATCAGACCTGGTGCGGTGATGTGACTTATATCTGGACGGGAAAACGCTGGACTTATCTGGCTGTAGTACTCGATTTGTTTTCCCGTAAACCGGTTGGCTGGGCGATGTCATTTTTCCCTGATTCAGCACTGACAGGTAAAGCCCTGTCGATGGCCTGGGAAGCACGGGGAAAACCGGCTAATTTACTGTATCACTCGGATCAAGGCAGTCACTATACCAGCAGGAATTTCAGGCAGTTACTGTGGAGATATCAGATAAAGCAAAGTCTGAGTCGCCGGGGAAATTGCTGGGATAACAGCCCAATGGAACGGTTCTTCAGAAGTCTGAAAACAGAGTGGGTACCGGATAATGGCTACGCTAATTTTAGCCAAGCCAGCACGGCAATAACGAATTACATCACAGGATATTACAGCCAGCTCAGACCTCATCAATATAATGGTGGTTTGACGCCGAATGAATCAGAAAGATTGTTTTGGAAAAACTCTAAAGCCGTGGCCAGTTTTTGTTGACCACTACATAAGACGATACTGCCAGCGAGGCGCAATGATTTTCAAAGCTATTGTGTAAGCATCCGGGATAACCTAGGCATTCAATATTGAATACTCATTAGTAACCTCAAGTTCCGCTGTTGGCACGGAGCAGACATGTACGATCGGCAAAGTTCGCTGTGAGCGAGGTATAGTCATTCGCATCCTGAGAATTACACTTTGAAGTGATTCAGGGTATGCGCTTACTGGTTACGAATATTGAGCGAGAATCATGTGATGATCGCCGCTTTTCTTTCGAGCCAGTAGGTGCTCCACGTTCGCTAACGAATACTCAGGGCATGCAGATAAACTGCTGGCTATATTTCTTTCGAAGAGCGTGGAATGCATACCAATCCCCGGTTAAAAGGAGTTGGTAATGACTGCGACTAATCATTTTGCTGCACATGTTGGTCTGGACTGGGCAGATAAAAAGCATGATATCTGTGTTCAGTTTAAAAATGGCGGGCGCGTATTCCATGTGATTGAACATACAGCAGAAGCGCTTGATATCTGGCTTACCGAGTTACATCAGAAGGTGAAAGGCAGGATCGCTATCGCTCTCGAGCTGAAGCAAGGGCCTGTGGTGTATGCTCTTCAAAAATATCCGTTTATCACCGTTTTTCCTGTCCACGCTTTATCGCTGGCTCGTTACCGGCAGGCCTTCTCACCCAGCGGCGCAAAAGATGATCCGCAGGATGCCGAACTGGCATTAGAGTTAATGCTACGTTACCCCAAAAAGATAAAAGCCATTGAACCCGACAATGCGGATATTCGCTTACTTCAGCAACTAGTTGAGCAGCGTCGTCAGCTGGTTGAAGATAAACGCCGTTTTGTGAACCGGCTAATCAACACGCTTAAACAGTATTATCCTCAGCCCCTGGAGTGGTTCTCACATCGGGGTAGCTTGCTACTGTGTGAACTGATTATGCGGTGGCCGAGTCTGCAACAACTGAAACGCGCCAGGCGCGATACGATCCGCAACTTTCTGAATGCCAAAGGTGGCCGCGCAATGGCCCTTACCGAACGACGTGTTGCGAGTATTGATAATGCGATCCCATTAACTACAGACCCGAGTGTTATAGAGGCTAATGCTTTGATGGCAACAGCACTGGCGACACAAATCAAAGTCGTGAGTGAAATAATCAAAACCTATGACGAACGAATCGAAACGTTGTTTGACACATTGCCAGATGCAGATCTGTTTAAATCGCTTCCAGGCATGGGGCCGTGTATGGGCCCGCGGATGCTTGCAGCACTTGGTGACAACCGTGACCGTTTTAACAGCGCAGAAGAAATTCAAAACTACGCAGGTATAGCACCGGTGACAGAACGAAGTGGCCAGAAATCCTGGGTTCACTGGCGATGGCAGTGTGCCAAATTTGTCAGGCAGACCTTTGTTGAATAGTCTGCTAAGACGGTTAACTCATCATACTGGGCCAGGCTGTATTACCAAGGACAGCGGGAAAAAGGGAAATCCCATCAATCAGCGATCCGGGCTCTGGCATTCAAATGGATAAGGATCATTTACCGCTGCTGGAAGACCAGAACCCGCTACGACGAAGCGAAATATTTGCTGGCACTCGAAGCGAGACACTCGCCCTTACTGAAGCCATAAAAGCTTGTCGAATGTCTCAGGGCGTGAAGCGGACGTTAAACCTGCTTAAGGCACCTGAGAACTTATTGCCGTCGTGCCTGGCTTTGCTTGGCTTCCCTGGTCGTGGCGGTTCAGTTCGTTTTGGAGCAGGATCAAGTATCCTTTACTTCATGTCTGAAGCATTCCTGAAGATGGACGGAGGGATTCTCATATCGCGTTCAGCCTGTCAGTAAAGTGTGAGAATGGCCAAATGCCCGGCGAGTCACCGGGCAGGAGCAGGCTTCAGATTCAGCGGCGGTATCGCAGCAGCCTCAGGCTGTTCAGAATGACCAGAAGCGCCGCACCGGTATCGCTGAGTACGGCCATCCATAACGTCAGCCAGCCAGGAAAAATCAGCGCCAGTGCCACGGCCTTGACGGCCAGAGAAAAGATAATGTTCTGGCGGATAATTGCCGCGGTCAGTTTGCTGAGCGCAAAGGCATGGGGTAACTGCTCAAGCCGGTCGGACATCAGCACGACGTCAGCAGTTTCAATGGCGGAGTCCGTCCCGGCACCACCCATGGCAATACCAATATCCGCTGCCGCCAGCGCAGGAGCGTCATTGATGCCGTCGCCTACCATGGCGATGCGCGTTCCTTTCTGCTGCCACTCTTCAATCACGCTGACTTTGTCTTCCGGCATCAGCTCCGCGCGCCATGCGTCGACTCCTGCCTGAGCGGCGATGGTGCGGGCCGTGCCTTCGTTATCTCCGGTCAGCATCAGCGTGTGCGTCATTCCGTCCGCGCGCAGTCTGTTCAGTGCATCAAGCGTAGTGGGGCGAATCGCATCGGCGATGGCAAACACAGCGTGTACCGACTGCTGCGTACCCAGCAGAACCAGCGATGCGCCCTGATTTTTCAGCTGTTCCAGTGCCGCACGCATTTCTGCGGTAAAAGACACGTCCGTAAACAGTTTTTCATTTCCTGCCTGCCATACCGTTCCGTCTAGAGTGGCAACCGCGCCCTGTCCGGGAATGGCCTTATGGGCAGCCGCATCAAGACTTTCTGCGCCCTGTTCGCGCGCCCAGGCGCTCACTGCAGTAGCCAGCGGATGTGTGGAGTGTTCTTCAATGCTCAGGGCAATATTGAGCAGCTGAGCCGGTTCGCCGCTGAACACCTGCCATCCGGTAACGCGAGGCCTGCCTTCGGTCAGGGTACCGGTTTTATCGAAAGCCAGCACGCAAATACTGCCCAGCTTCTCCAGCGTGATGCCGCCTTTAACCAGAATGCCGTGACGCGCCGCATTACCTATCGCTGAAACAATCGCAACCGGCGTGGAAATAACAAGCGCGCATGGACAGGCGACAACAAGCAGCTCCAGCCCGCGATAGAACCACTCACCCCAGCCTCCTGATGCCAGCAGAGGCGGCAGCACCATAATCAACAGCGCGGCCACGAATACCACCGGCGTGTAAACAGCAGAGAAGCGCTCAACGAAACTCTGGGTCGGGGATTTACGGTTCTGTGCATCCTCGACCATGTGAATGATGCGCGCCAGCGCGGTATCTGAGGCCGCGCGGGTTACACGTACCTCCAGGACACCGTTATGGTTAATGCTCCCGGCGTAAACCTCGTCACCTGGCGCTTTATCAACGGGGATAGACTCACCGGTAATGGGGGCCTGATTGACCCCTGATTCTCCGGTAACCACTTCACCGTCGAGCGCCAGACGGTCACCGGGTTTCACCAGCATGATGTCCCCTGGCTGAGCCTGCGCAACCGGCGTGCTGATCCATTCATCGTTACGGCGGAGAGTGGCCTGTTCAGGAGCCAGCGCCATCAGGCTGCGAATGGAATTGCGCGTTTTTTCAATGCTGCGGGTCTGAAGAGCGGTACCAAGAGAGAAAAGAAACACGACGCTTGCGCCTTCAAGCCACTGTCCAATGACGGCGGCCCCCAGCGCGGCCGCCGACATCAGCACATTCATATCCAGAGAGCGGCTGAGGATTGCATACCAGGCGCTGCGGAATGGCTTCAGCCCGCCTACCACAATTGATATCGCGTAAAACATCACCGGTACAATGTCCGGCACGCGCAAATGTGACAGCACAAAACCAGTTATCAGTGCCGCACCGGAAATCAGCACGCTGCTCAGCCCGCTGAGGCGTCCCGGCTCAGCCGCAGATGCGGTACCGGACAAAGGCTGCGCCCGGTAACCGGCTTTACTTACCTCACTGATGATTTGTTCCGGTGTCAGCTGATGACTGACGGACATGCGACCGGTGGCAAAACTGACCTTAGCCGTTTTAACACCCGGCATTTTCATCAGGTGCTTTTCAAGAGTCACGGCGCAGGCTCCGCAGTCCATGCCCTGAATCAGATATGTGTTAGTGTCATCATTGCCGACCGCTTCCAGAGTGAAGCCGAGCTTCTGCACGGCTTTTTCCATATCAGGGCGCACATCAGGCTGGCTCAACGCTACCTGCATGGCGCCCGTGCTGAAATTCACTTCACAGGTGGCCACGCCAGACATCTGATTTACCCTGCGCACAATCGTGGTCGCGCAGGACGGGCAATCCATGCCGCCCACACGGTAGTCCAGCTGTTCTGCTGTCTCGTTTAAAGTCACGGAGGAAGCGTCACATTCACTGGAAGAACAACACTCTGATACAGCGGGGACTTTTTCTGCAGGTGCAGAGCAGCAGGCATCCGAACAGCTGTCACTCCTGCTGGCTGGCAGTGGGGCGCAGCAGTTGTCCTGGCAGATGGCGGCTGTCATGGTCGCTTTGGGTGACAGTTTTGACGCGCCATGAGCGGACTTCACTGGTTTAAAACGCAGCACTGGAGTGGAAATCGTGCAGCACTCGTCCTGGCAGGACCCCGGTTGCACCATCGGTGTCACAGAGGATGCGGGTTTCATTCCGCTCAGGGTGGGTGCTGCCGAAGCGTTACCAGGTTTAATGGCTGAAATCTGGCTTATTTTACGGCCGTTCAGATCAGGCTTTCTGTTCATCAGTTTCTCCCGGCACCAGTGAAGCGTTTAATCCACAGCAGGCCACGTCACTGCCAATTTCATCCATCAGCACGTCCAGCATATTGAGAAAGTCCAGCATGTGTGGCCCCGAAAGCGCGTAATAGCAGTACTTACCTTCCTGGCGCCGGCTGATAACGCCGCAGCCTTTCAGGCAGGCAAGATGCTGGGAAATATTTGACTGGGTACCGCCGGTCAGTGCGGTGATGTCATTAACGGTTTTTTCACCTTCTCGCAGTGCCAGAAGAATGCTGAGGCGCGTTTTTTCGGCAACGCCGCGCAGGAATTTGATTTTAGGTTGGAGGTCAGAAGTCATATCACTCATATCAGTCATGGCTAATGTGATTTATATTAGCGCTGACTAATATGAAAAGGCAACAACCAGAGGTATTAAAGTTATTTTCTCATAAAATTATTTTCCGGTGACGGTTAGTGGTCCGGAAATCATGCGCGGGAATAGTGCAAAACTGACTAACGGGCTATCTGAAAAAACCGTGACACAGAATTAAGAGAACGTCCGCTTCGGCACAAAGCGGACTGACGTCAGGCCAACTTCCGCTATGAGCGATGAATGGACATTGCTAACAGCTTTCTGTGTGAATTATCAGGGAGCAAGTCACTTGGCACAGGCTTTTGAAAACTCCTTTGGTCGCTTAAACCACTAAAAACAGGACTGAAAACTGCGCTCATACGTAAAATTTGGCTCAGCTAATCAGTCGAGCAATTCCAAATTTTGCGGAGATGCGCGCACTTCAGGTCAGGGTTTTTCACACAGCTTGGGCGCATACTGGACATTGTATAAGCATCCTTTTGACCTCCCTTGGTATCCCGGGCAGGCCGGGTCGTCAGCTCGACTGCGCTAACCGCCAGAGGTGGCGTTTCGGGCCTGACGGCTGGGGTCTTATGCCGACCCGCATTATCCTGAGCCTGCAGTCATGAAAATCTGACCTTTATCGTTTCGCTTCCTACTCACAAGCTCTTCAACACTAAGTGCTTTGAGGCAAGTATCTATTCTGTTCGGACTCAGCAAAATGCTTAACAATTTTAGATGTATGGATGCCTTGTTGTTGTCAGTCAATCCCATTCCAAGCGGTTATATCTCGCATCATAATTAAAATGTCGACAATTTTTCTAATCATTTTCGCGTTAAGTGCTTCCAAATGTTTCATTGAGGGTTTAGGATTTATCCTAATTTAGTGTTTCTGTAATAGGGATGGTTATGAGAAGAGTATGGGGTGCGCTAGCTGTAATACTGGCCCTCAGTGGCTGTGACCAGCCACGAATTGATACCTCCAGTGATGAGAACATGAAGTCCACAATTCAGAAAGTCAGAGCGTCACTGCCTGAGGACAAGCGTGAATCTTATGATGATGCGCTTAAGGTAGTCGCTTTTAGCCATCTTAACCTAAGGGATCTCATGCAGGCGGGGATGACTAAAAATACCGTCGGTATTGAGGCGCAAATGAAAAGCGACCTGTCTGGGAAAACCGGCGATGAAGTCATCTCTTATGCTGAAAAGGTACGTAAGGAACGGATCGAAAAAGAGCGGACTCAGGCATTGCAGGAAATCGCGGAGCTTGAACAAAAACAGAAAGACGCGCAGGCAAGCCTCAAACAGCTTGAGGCTTTCGGGATCACACGATCGCGTTTCTACTTCCAGAAAAAACAATACGGTCGCGATCAACCTATTATTGCGCTAAGTGTTGAGAACGGCACCACCAACGCGATATCACGCGCCTACTTCCGTGGCGTCATCTCAAGCCCGGGACGAGAAGTACCCTGGTTCACTGACACCTTCAACTATCAAATCTCAGGCGGACTGGAGCCAGGTGAGAAAGCGGACTGGAATCTCGCGCCCAATCCTTTTCAGACTGGGGCAAAGTCGAAGCGCCAGCAGATGCAGTCTTCACGGTTACCGTTATTCGCATTGATGATGCACAAGGTAACCCAGTGTTCGGTAATTCTGATTTCACTGAGCGAGATGCAAACCGCCTCGCTGAACTGAAAAGCCGTTATCCAGGGGCGATCCCCTGATCTCTGATTGATACAGCGAACAGTCAATGATGGATATCCTCTGCCCCTTTGAGTCGTGGCTGCAGGGGATCCCTTAACGTAGCACAGCCCTTCTTTGAATCTATTTATCGCGGCCAGCTGATGACCCGGACAGGTAAGGTGTGGCTGCTTTTAGCATCCGGGAGAGAACACTTGTTTTTAATCGATCAGGAAACCGCTACTGACCTTCTGTACTACTCCGCTATCGCCAGCACAGTGGTCAGGCTTATTGATGAAACGCCAGATGCCCCTATTACCATTGGCGTGCATGGCGACTGGGGGGCAGGGAAGTCCAGCGTGCTTAAGATGCTGGAGGCGGCCTATAGTAAAAAGGACAAAGCACACTGTATATGGTTTAACGGGTGGACATTTGAGGGGTTTGAGGACGCTAAGACTGTCATCATCGAAACCATCGTAGAAGATCTCGTGGCCGCACGCCCGACAAGCGCTAAGGTGTCTGAGGCTGCGAAAAAAGTTCTTCGTCGTATTGACTGGCTGAAAATGGCACATAAGGCAGGAGGGCTGGCTTTTACTGCGTTCACGGGCATACCTACAGTCGACCAGATGAAGGGAGTTTATGAACTGGCGACCCGCTTCCTGAGCGCACCGCAGGAACAACTTTCAGCAACAGACCTCAAAGCGTTTGCTGAAAAAGCGAGGGACTTCATTAAAGAGGCGGATGCCGACTCCAACACGCTGCCTAAACATATTCATGCCTTTCGTGAGGAGTTCCGGGCACTTTTTGATGCTGCCCAGATTGAAAAGCTTGTAGTCATTGTCGACGACCTTGATCGCTGTTTGCCCAAAACCGCCATAGAAACGCTTGAAGCAATCCGCCTATTCCTTTTCGTCGAGAAAACCGCTTTTGTTATCGGTGCTGATGAAGCCATGATCGAATATGCGGTAAAAGATCATTTCCCGGACCTGCCCCAGAGTACCGGACCGGTAAGCTACGCTCGCAATTATCTTGAAAAGCTAATACAGGTTCCCTTCCGCATTCCCGCGCTGGGAACGGCAGAAACGAGGATCTATACCACGCTGCTGCTGGTCGAAAATGCTCTTGGCTCGCAAAATGACCAATTTAAAGCGTTACTCAGCAAAGCGCGCGAAGAGATGAAACAGCCCTGGATCAGCCGTGGACTTGACAGAGAAGCGGTGATGTCAGCGTTGAATGGACATATACCGGATGTCGTAGAGCACGCGCTGTTGTTCAGCTTGCATGTCACCCCGATGCTCAGTTCGGGTACACATGGCAACCCTAGGCAGATTAAGCGTTTTCTCAACTCGATGATGCTGCGCCAGGCAATCGCAGATGAGAGAGGATTTGGTGATGATATTAAGCGTCCCGTACTGGCGAAAATAATGCTTGCTGAGCGGTTTTATCCCAACGTTTACGGCAAGCTTGTTCAGTTGGTTTCCAATCATCCGGATGGCAAACCGGAGGCGCTGGCACAGTTTGAAACCTTAGCTAGGGGAGGGAAAACGTTAACGGGTAAGGGCACTGGAAGCAAAGATGAGGCTCCTGAATCTGAAGATGTACAGAACTGGCTGAAGACAGATTGGGCGGTCAGATGGGCAAAATCTGAGCCGGCACTATCCGGAGAAGACCTTCGTCCCTACGTGTTCGTCACTCGTGATAAGCACAGCACGTTGAGCCAGCTGATCGTTTCAGGCCATCTTGAACCGATGATGGAAAAACTGCTCGGGCCGAAAATTGGAATGGTGAAAATCAAAGAAGATTTTGTGAAGCTGAATGCGCCGGATGCTGACGAATTGTTTGAGATGCTCAGCGAAAAACTGCTGCAGGAAGACAGCTTCAGCCGCAGGCCAAAGGGGTTTGAAGGACTCGAATATCTTGTCGAAACGCAGCCGCATCTGCAGCGGAGACTCCTTGATTTTGCCCGACGAGTTCCGCTTAAAAATGCAGGTGGATGGCTTGCAACCCGTTTTGCGCAAAGCCTGACAGATACTGCACTAACAGAAGAATATTCAAAACTAGTTCAGGAATGGGCTAGTCAGGATGAAAATCAGTCACTTTCAAAATCAGCTAAAGCAGCTCTCCAGTTATCGGGATATCAACACTAATGGGCACCTCAAAAGCATACGGGGCCCAGTTAATGGTCTGATCCCTGACTTCGTGGAAAATCCACCACCTCCAACCCTGCCACCTGCTGAACCTTCGGATGACAGAAACTCGAATACACTTGTAACGCCACCAGATTCGAGTGGAGCAGGGCCACTCAGAGCGCCTAAAGCAAACTTTACTCGTTATTCTCGTTCTGGGAGCCGCAGTGCGTTGGGCAAGGCGGTCGCAGGATATATTCGAAATGGAATAGGTGGCGCAGGCCGCGCCAGCCGACGCATGGGGTCTTCACGCACGGTTGCAGGAGGACTGCTCGGGCTCATCAGTGATTTTCAGCAGAGTGGTGCCGCTCAGGTCCTTGCTCGGTTTGATTTAGGAAACCTGACGGGGCACTCTGCATCAGGTGCGCTCCTTTTCCTCGTCGAATTTTTATGTCCTCCGGGTGGTTCGGTTGATGAGGGAGTGGCACGTCAGGCAATGCTGGATACTATCGCGGATATGTCTGAAGCAGAAGAAGGAAGCTTTGAAGATCTTACGCCTGATCAGCTAAAAGAAGTCTTTATCGGTTTCGTGGTGCATTCAATCGAAGGCCGGATCATGGCGGATATAGGTAAAAATGGTATCAAACTACCCGATGACATCGACGCAATCGTCAGCATTCAGGAAGATTTGCATGATTTTGTGGAGGGCGCTACCCGCACCCAGCTCCGTGATGAGTTGAGGAATCTTTCCGGGCTTTCAGGCGAGGCGGTCGACAGAAAGGTAGAGGAGATTTACACCGTGGCATTTGAATTACTTGCCCGTGAAGGGGAGAGGTCGGAATGAGTCATCATACATTAGTGGCTAGGCTGGGTGCTGACGACAAAACTGACATGCAACTCAGCCGCCTCAGCACTCATATGACAGAACTAAATTTTCTCAGAGAGAACGGTACGTTGGCTTTCGGCCTCGGGCAGGCGCTGAAGGGATTGAGGGCTCTCGGCTTGACGCCATCGGACACATCTGTGGATCTGGCGATTCTTGCCGCAACGGTGACTGCAGCAGATACCCGTATCTCGCGAGTAAATAACGCCCAAGATCTGTGGACGCGTGAGATTGCCCTACATGTTCCGGTTGCGACCCCTGCAGTGTGGAACAGTCAGACAGAGTTACTGAGCCGGATGTTGAATTTTCTGACCGGTGATCGCTGGACGCTTCACTTCCGTTTGCGGCCAGAACTTGAGGATGGTCTCATCCAGCAATCTTCTGTTGAACGTCTAATGAACCCGACTTCCGTTTGTCTCTTTTCTGGTGGTCTTGACAGCTTTATCGGTGCAATTGATTTAATCTCAAACGGGGGAAATCTCTTACTCATCAGCCACTATTGGGATACCACTACCAGCATCTATCAGCAGAATTGCGCTCGACTTCTGTCGGATCAGTATGGGCAAGTCTTCAGTCATGTGCGGGCACGCGTTGGATTCGAAAAAACTACGTTTGAGGAAGAAGAGGGAGAAAACACGCTTCGCGGTCGCTCCTTCATGTTTTTCTCGCTAGCAACGATGGCCGCAGACGCTCTTGAAAGACCGGTCACAATTAACGTACCTGAAAATGGTTTGATCTCATTAAACGTTCCTCTCGATCCGCTACGTGTTGGTGCATTGAGCACTCGTACAACGCATCCCTTTTATATGGCACGTTACAATGAGCTACTGGGCAATCTCGGTATAAATGCGCGTCTGGATAATCCTTACGCCTACAAGACCAAAGGCGAGATGGCTCTCCAGTGCAACGACCGGGCTTTTCTGAGGCAGCATGCCGGGGATACCATGTCTTGTTCATCGCCCCAGAGTACGCGTTGGGATCCCACGCTTAACGATCAGCAATCCACACACTGCGGGCGTTGCGTTCCATGTCTAATCAGACGCGCATCATTATTTACAGCTTTCGGTACAGACGATACGATTTATCGGATCCCCAATCTCCGCAGCCGGGTACTTGATAGTTCCAGGCCAGAAGGCGAGCACGTCCGTGCATTTCAGTTTGCGCTGGAAAAGCTCATGCGCTCACCGGGTCGGGCAAGGTTTGACGTCCATAAACCCGGACCGCTCAGCGATTATCCCAACCGCCTAGACGATTACGAGGGCGTTTACCTGAGAGGAATGGGAGAGGTGGAGCGTTTACTGAGCGGTGTAATAACGAGGCCCCTTACATGACATCCGCAGAACAGAAATTGGTTCCTCAATGGGTCGATTTTCACTGTCATCTTGATCTATACCCGGACCATGCTGAACTTATCCGTGAATGTGACCGGGCACGTGTCGCCACTCTGGCAGTGACAACCACGCCCAAGGCGTGGATGCGGAATCGCGAATTAACGGCCGACTCTTCTCACGTTCGCGCCGCACTCGGTCTTCATCCCCAGTTGATTGCTGAACGTGAGAAGGAGATAACGTTGCTGGAGCGCTATCTTCCTTCCGCTCGTTACGTGGGGAAAATCGGGCTGGATGCTGGCCCGCGCTTTTATCGCAACTTTGAGGCTCAAGAGCGGGTATTTACGCGTATTCTGCACGCCTGTACTGAGCAGGGTGATAAGATCCTGAGTATTCATAGCGTTCGTGCTGCGGGCAGAGTCCTGGGGCATCTGGAAAACACCAGAATCACGGAAAACTGCAAAGCTGTCCTGCATTGGTTCACTGGAAGTGTTTCCGAGGCGCGCCGGGCGGTGGAGCTTGGATGTTACTTCTCTGTGAACGAAGAGATGATGCGGTCTCCCAGACATCGCAAACTGGTTTCCCTGTTGCCTTTTGATCGCATCCTGACGGAGACAGACGGACCATTTGTGCTTCATGAAGAAAAAATGGTACGCCCACGCGATGTGCCGCGAACGGTGCATGAAATTGCGCTTGTGCACCAGCAATCTGATGCGGATGCCGCCGTGAAAATTCTCCATAATCTTCGCACCCTAGTGACAAGCAGCGTGCTTCGCGTACAAAAGCCTCAGATCTGAAAGGATTATAAAGCAAGCCGAATGGACCTCTTTTTTTACAATGTCTGCTCTTGGCACAAAGCGGCCCGTCATACCTGCTTAAGACACAGGCTTAGCGTAGGATGTTTTCCGTTTTCCAAGCGGCCCCCTATCTCATCGCTCGCATTTGCTCTCTTGCATTCACCGCGATGATACCAACGCACTTTACTGCAGGCATTATAAGTAGCCTCCCATTTATTTACTGCGCCGGAAAAAAATTTATCAATTTAGTCGTGTTATTTCAGAGCTGGGCGGAGACATCTGAAACTTGTTTTCAGGTGTCTGCCATCAGCAGGTAAGCCGTATAGCGGTGCGCCAGTCAATCATTTTAGTTACAACACACAATATATTCTAAACCCATTCAACCCGGCATTCGCGCTGGTCTTTAAATTTTCATTTTTCCAAAAAGAGTTAACGGCTGAACTTATCAGCGTGATTTCGCATGCTTACCCCACACAACAACCACTGGGGGTGCATATGAAATCTTTTCGTCCGGCAACACGACTTTTGTTATGCGGCGGTGTGCTGGGCCTGACCTCTCCCGCGTCTGCATCTGAGAAAGACGAGCTTGCATCCGCGCAGCGGATGATCGTTCAGGTACAGGTGTCGCTGGAGCGGGCGCGTGTTGCCGCAGTCCAGGCTGATCCGTCAGAGCGTGGCCGCTATTTCTTCGATTATCAGCGTGCAAATTCTGACCTGAAGACCATCAGCGCTGGCATCGATCGCTATCTGGAACCAACGCGTGCTCAGCCGCGAGATTTGTCTGGCGTGGCGGGGAATTATCGCCGGGAGCGTCCCTGATGGCGATGACCGCTGCACAGGAAGCCGCTTTTAAAGCGGCTTCCGGAAATGTGGAGCCGAATCTGCTGCACCTGGTCTGTCTCGCGCTGCTGATCGGTTTTCTTTTCTTCTGGGCAGCATGGGCAATCGTTGATGTTTATTCAGGCTGGACCAATCAGCGCCTGAAGGAAGCCGCGATGGGCAGAGCCGCTGTTCGCACCGTTTTATTGTTAGTCGTAAGTATCTGGATGTTTTGCAGTTAACCCTTAACCAACTCTTTTTAAAGGTGAAATCATGTCTAAATTTGTATCTGCAGTAACCCGCGTGACCGTTAACGCTCAGGCTAAAGCTAAATCCGTATGGGCTCGTATTCTGACAGCTGGCCTGCTGAGCGCCATGGCTGCCAAACCGGCTTTGGCCGACCTGCCAACCGTCGAAGGCCCAACATCAAGCGGAACGGGTACTGGTCTGATGGGCACACTGAGTGGTCACCTGCAGGACGGGCTGATTCTCGGTGGTCTGGTCGTGTGTGGATTCGCCTTCTTCAAAGTTGCTGAAGCAAGCCTGGTAACGTTCGGTGAAGTTCGTAATGACCGCGCGACCTGGACCAAGTTCGGCTCCATCGTCGTTGTCGGTGTGGTCATGTTGGTTGCTGTTATCTGGCTGCTGGGCAAGTCTGCAGAAATTATCGCCTGAGGAACACATCACTATGGCGACCATCAGATTTTTACCGGATCGCCTGAACGCTGAGCCAGTGGTATTTCGGGGGTTTACCACCCCCGAGTTAGGGCTGGCGGCGCTGATTGGCGCGTTATCCGGTTTCGTGCTGTCTTTGCCCTTCGCTTTTGTTTTCGGCTGGCTTGCTATTCCAACCGGCACGCTGCTTTTCCCGCTTGTACTCATTGCCTTTGGCGGCAAATGGCTTGCCAGCAAGAAACGAGGCAAACCCGATACGTTTCTCTGGCAGCGGTTTGATTTGAAAAAACGCCGCATGGGGCTGGGCGATCCCAGATTAATTATTGATTCGCGGGGCTGGTCCCTGCGACGCAGCAAGAACTCCAGGAGTACAAAATGAGTCGTTTTCGCCACGCGGTTAAGGGCCGCGATCAGCATATTTTTACCCTGCGGGCGGCCTGCGTAGTGTTGCTTCTGTTACTGGTTACCGCGATGTGCGGCTGGATGCGAGCGCCTGAAAAGCTGACCATCCATAATCCGCCTGACCTGCGCAAAGGCAGCACGCGCCCCTGGTGGGAAATCCCGCCTCCAACCGTATACGGTTTTTCGTATTACATCTTTCAGCAGCTCAACGCCTGGCCTAAAAACGGCAAAGTGGATTATCCCGCGCGTATACAGTCGCTTTCAGCCTATCTGACACCCCAATGCAAGGCGTTTCTTGAGGAGGATGCAAAGGTGCGCGGCGATAAAAATGAGCTTACCGATCGCGTCCGCGTCGTTTACGAAATTCCCGGCCGTGGTTATTCAGGCGAAAGCGTGAAGGTTATCGATCGCGATAACTGGGTGGTAAAACTCGATCTGGTTGCTGACGAATATTACCTCACCGAGCCGGTAAAACGCGCCATGGTGCGTTACCCGCTGAAAGTTGTGCGCTGGGACGGCGATTCTGAAACAAATCCGTTTGGCATGGCACTGGATTGTTATGACGGTATTCCGCAGCGTCTGTCTGCTGCGCCAGAAGCGCCAAAACCCAAGAATAAGGGGATGTTCTGATGAACCCATCATATACCTCAGGCTCCCGCGCATGCCTGATTGCTTTATCACTGTCCCTGCTGCCGGCCATCATGATGGATTCCTCTCAGGCACATGCGGATGAACTGATGAAATGGGAACGCGTTCCGCTGCAGATACCGCTTAAAACGGGTCAGGAGCGCGTGATCTTTGTTGATAAAAACGTGCGCGTGGGTTTTCCACCGGCGCTGAATGGCAAGCTGCGCGTGCAAAGTACCGGCGGTGCGGTGTATCTCAAAGCTGACGGCGATTTCCCCCAGACCCGCCTGCAGCTGCAGGACATGGAAAGTGGCGAAGTGATCCTGCTGGACGTTCGTACAACCGCAACTGCATCAGCTGAACCGGTCAAAATCGTTTACAGCGGAGACGTCAGCACGCTCAGCAGCGCGACCGAAGGTGCAGGCCAAAAATCCAGTGCTGATGCCGGCAGTCAGCAGACGAAGCGTAAAAAAGTCAGTTATAAAGCTCCCATTCCGGTGCTGCTGACGCGTTACGCAGCCCAGAATCTGTATGCACCGGTGCGTACCGTTGAAGCCGTGCCGGGTGTTCACCCGGTGAATCCACATCTTCCATCACGTATCACAACGTTATATCCGTCGGCTCCCGTGACGGTGTCACCCGTAGCCGGCTGGGGTGTGGTCGGACGCACCGTGGTAGCGCTCAGGATCCGAAACAGCTCGTCACAGAAAGTGGTTCTCGACCCGCGCGAACTGCAGGGCCAGTTTGTGACGGCCACCTTTCAGCATCGCTGGCTGGGTGCCGCTGGCACGCCGGAAGATACCACCACGCTTTACCTGGTCACGTCCGGCCGCCCCGATGAAGCATTTGTGCGCGAGCCCTCGATTGCCCGTAAAGCCACTTCCCGCGCTGCCCAGAAGGTGATCCGCTATGAAAATTAAGTCAAACGGGCTGGTTAAAGTGCTGGTTCCGGCCATTCTGGTTGGCGGCGGATTCATTGCGGTGAAAAGCTATAACAGCAAACCGCAGGAGCCCGCCGCGCAGGCTGCACACGCGCAGACAGACGGCGCACTGAAAAATCTGTCACCGCAGGAGCTCAAGGCGCTCGGCATTGAGGGCGACACGCCGCAGGATACGCTGAAAACGATAGTGGGCTCGCTTCACGCTGTCCGTCAGCAGCAGGACTCTCTGAATAAGCAAAATACCAGACTGCTGGACGAGAATGAAAAGCTGCGCGAGCACAACACCAACGTTTCAGGCCAGGTCAATGAAGCAGTTCAGGGCGTGGAGAAAAGCTATCACGCGCGTGAGAATCAGATGCGTCAGCAGCAGAACGTCCTGACCTCAAAAATCAACGAGCTGACGAATAAACTGCAGAATGCCGGTAAGGGTATTGCCGACAAGGCGAAAGGCCAGGACGGCGATATTCCACTGGGTCTGGGCCTCGACGGCATGAGTGGCGGCGGCGGAAATTCCCCGACTTCCGGCAGTGATGGCCTGATGTGGGTCACACCGCAGGACAGCCCGTCCACTTCTTCATCACAGAATAATAGCGCGTCGGCCAGCAGCGCCGGTGAAGCTAAATTCCCGACGTCGTTCCTCAGCGAAAATGCCCTGACGAAGCAAAAAGGCAGCTATGAGCAGCAGGTTAAGGGCTCTACGTCTGAAAAAGGTGGAGAAGAGGAAGCCAAACCGGTTTATACGCTGCCGGAGAACTCCACGCTGATTGGCAGCCGCGCGATGACGGCGCTGCTCGGACGCGTGCCGATCAATGGCACGGTTACCGATCCGTATCCCTTTAAAGTGCTCATTGGCAAAGCCAACCTGACGGCCAACGGCATCGAACTGCCCGACGTTGAGGGGGCTATTGTTTCCGGCACCACCTCCGGCGACTGGACCCTGTCCTGCGTGCGTGGTCAGGTCAACAGCGTCACGTTTGTTTTCACCGACGGCACCGTGCGTACGCTGCCGAAACCGGACCGCAGCGGCAAAGGCGGCAATAGCGGCAACCAGAACGGCGGGAAAGAGACCGGCACAAGTGGCGGCATCGGCTGGATTTCAGATGAAAACGGGATCCCGTGTATCTCCGGTACGCGCAAATCAAACGCTTCAAGCTATCTGCCAACGATTGGTTTGCTGGGCGCGGCGGGCGCAGCGGGAGACGCAATCGGTCAGAATCAGCAGACCAGCCAGACCAACGCCTACGGTGGCGTTACCTCAACCCTGACCGGCGACGCGGGACAGGCCGTTTTAGGTAAGGCTATTTCGGGCAGCTCAGATGAAATCATCGAGTGGGTCAAACAGCGCTACGGGCAGACTTTTGATGCTATTTACGTGCAGCCCGGGGCAAAACTCGCCGTACACATTACCCGCGAACTGGCGATCGATTACGAAAATAAAGGGCGGCGCGTCCGTTATGACTTCACCATGCCTGGTGAAGACGGCAGAACCGGCGGACTGGACTGAGGAGAATGACCATGAGTATTACGGCAAAATTCGGTATTTTCATGATTATTGCAGCCAGCACGCTGGCCGGCTGCTCCACAAACAAAGATGAAATGCTGCCGCCGGGCAACAGCAACATGCTGGAGCTGTGGAAAGGCACGGACGGGAAATCTGGTGCCTCACGCGGCAGTGAAGCCCGCAGCACGCTGCGCCGTGGGCTTTCGGACAGCGAGCAGCAGGCCGCACTCAGTGACGATCGCAGCTACAGCCGCACGCAGGAATCTGAGATCAGCCAGCAGTTCCCGCGCCTGCCCAACCCTGACATGGTGATGTTCGTATTCCCGCATCTGGCACAGGGGAATACGCCCGTGCCCGGTTACAGCACCGTGTTCCCCTTCTATGACCAGACGCAGTACGCGATGCCTGGCGAACGCACGGAGGCGCTGTAATGTTTGGACTGTTTAAGCCTAAATCATTAGCAAAACCCGCTAACCTTTCAGACGTTTCAGAGCGAGATGCTCCGGAGCCGGTGACCCGCCCGGGCGCAATGTCACAGGCGGATGAAAAGCGCGTCTATTCACACAATCCGTCCATCGTTGATTTTCTTCCGTGGGCCGAGTTTCTGGATGAGGAGCAGTGCCTGCTGCTCGATGATGGCCTGTCCGTGGGTGCGGTTTTTGAAGTGACGCCGGCGGCAACCGAAGGCCGTCCTGACGAGCGTCTGGAGAAAATCCGCGACGTGGTGGAGGATGCGCTGCAGGACAGCTTTGACGATCTGGCGAATAATCCGTGGATCGTACAGTTCTACTGTCAGGACGAAAATAACGTGGACGCCTACCTTGACCGTCTGCGCGGTTACGTCAAGCCGCACGCGCAGGGCAGTGAATTTACGGAAGCGTGGCTCAGGGAAACTGAGCGGCACATGCGTGGGATTGCCCGTCCTGAAGGGCTCTTTGAGGATAAGCTCATTACCGGCCAGCCGTGGCGCGGCCAGCAGCGCCGCACGCGCATGGTGATTTACCGCTGGGCCACGAAAAACAGCGGCGATTTAATGTCCCCGATCGGCATGTTGCATCAGGCGTGCGACCGACTCTGCAGCGCGTTTTCCAGCGTCAACATCAACTGCACGCGCCAGAACGGCCTGCAGGTGCATTCCTGGCTGTTGCGGATGTTCAATCCTGCGCCTGAGGGTATGGACAGAGAGGCATTTTATCGCGCGACCGCCTATCAGGACAGCCGCGACACGCCTGCCGGAATGATACCCACTGAGAATGACTTTGCAGAAACACTGCTGTTCACTCCGCCGCGCTCAGACGTGGAAAACGGCGTGTGGTGGCTGGATAACATGGCACATTGTGCCCTTTCCGTTGAACGGCTGCGCAAGCCGCCGGAACCCGGCACCCTGACCGGCGAAAAAAGCCGTGGTGAGAAGAAAATAAATGCGCTGATGGACACGTTTCCTGAGGGCACCATGCTTTGCATGACGATAGTGGCCGAACCTCAGGACACCCTGGAAGAGAAATTTAACCGTCTGGCGAAAAACGCGATCGGCGAGAATACCGAATCAGGCCGCGTTCGTCAGGACGTAACGGCTGTGAAGGAGCTGCTGGGCAGCCGGCACAAACTTTACCGCGCGGCCATCACCTTCTTCCTGCGGGCAAAAGACATGCCCGAAATGAACCGTAAGCGCATCGAGCTAAGCACCGTATTGCTGAACGAAGGACTGCAGCCGGTACGTCCTGAACATGAAACCGGTCCGCTGAATACTTGGCTACGTGCTTTGCCGATGGGCTTTAATCCGCAGCATGATAAGAAAAACTGGTATACCCGCCTGACGTGGGTCCAGCACATTGCCGGGCTTCTGCCGGTGACAGGTCGTGAAACCGGAACCGGTAATGCAGGATTCAGCTTCTTTAATCGTGGCGGTGATGTACTGGATTTTGACCCGCTGAATAAGGACGATCGCTCTCAGAATGCGCACATGCTGCTGTTCGGACCGACGGGGGCGGGGAAGTCTGCCACGCTCTGCTCGATGCTTTGCCAGCTGATGGCCGTTCACCGTCCGCGCCTGTTCATTGCAGAGGCGGGCAACAGCTTCGGGCTGACCGCAGATTACTTTGAAAGTCTGGGCCTCACGGTTAACAAAGTCAGTGTCAAACCCGGCAGTGGCGTATCGCTGCCGCCCTTTGCTGATGCGCATAAGCTGTTTGACAGCGACGCGCCCGCCCCGGCGATCAATGAAAGTGATCTGCCGGATATCGAAGACGACCCGGACGATGATGATGAAAACGGCAAGCGCGACATTCTGGGGGAAATGGAAATTTCTGCCCGAATGATGATCACCGGTGGTGATCCGAAGGAAGATGCCGCGCTGAAACGCGCCGACCGCGCGATGATCCGCGAAGCGTTGCTCATGGCAGCACGTAAAACCCTGGATGAAAACCGCCAGATGCTGCCGGGCGACCTGCAGAATGCCCTCAACGCTATCTCGCTGGAGACTGAAAACAGTAGCGGGCAGGTGCGTAATGAAACCCGCCGGGCGAAAGCGGCGGAAATGGCTGAATCGCTGGGCATGTTTACGCAGCAGGGCAGCTTTGAAGCTGAGCTTTTCAACCAGGAAGGTTCACTGTGGCCTGAGGCTGACGTTACCCTTATTGACCTTGCGCACCTTGCCCGGGAGGGATATGAGGCGCAGATGGCGCTGACAATGGTGTCGCTGACCAACACCATTAACAACATTGCCGAGCGCGACCAGTATCTTGAGCGCGATATCGTTTTCACCGTGGATGAGGCGCACGTTGTGACGGTTAACCCACTTCTCGCACCCTATATGACTAAAGTGGTCAAAATGTGGCGTAAGCTTGGCGCATGGCTGTGGCTTGCCACGCAGAACCTGGAGGATTACCCGAACGCAGCTGGCAAGATGCTGAACATGGCGGAATGGTGGATCTGCCTGACGATGCCGAAAAAAGAGGTGGAGGATATTGCCCGTTTCCGGACGCTTTCTGAAGAGCAAAAAGCCGTGTTGCTTTCCGCCAGTAAGCTCTCACGGTGCTATACCGAAGGCGTGGTGCTCTCGAAAAAAATTGAAGCGCTGTTCCGCGCTGTACCGCCCAGCCTTTACCTCGCGCTGGGAATGACAGAGAAAGAAGAGAAAGCCGAACGTAAGGCGCTGATGCGTAAACATAACTGTTCCGAGCTGGATGCTGCTATTCTCGTAGGGAAAAAACTGGATCGTCTGCGTGGACTGATGACGGCTGACGGGGCCGGGATGCCCGAAAACAATGATAAGAGAGAGGTGCTGACTGCATGATTAAGCTTAAGTATGCGCAACCTGTGACCCAGCGGCCTGCGCCGGATGAAACGCCAGTCCCTGTCATGTTCAGCCTTCATCCGC
Organism: Erwinia pyri; assembly: GCF_030758455.1. Taxonomy (NCBI): domain Bacteria; kingdom Pseudomonadati; phylum Pseudomonadota; class Gammaproteobacteria; order Enterobacterales; family Erwiniaceae; genus Erwinia; species Erwinia pyri. The sequence goes on along the minus strand of NZ_CP132354.1, from coordinate 161,033 downwards.
AAGGTGAACCTGCGATGACAGCAACGACCTCTGAGCGACTTTTCGCAATGGAGAACGCGCTCAGGGCACGCCTTCAGCCACCGGTCACGATCACCTGTAACCCGCATCGTATTGGTAAAAGCAGCTGTGTGTCGGTGCATGTTGAGGACAGCAGGGGAAAACGCGCAGATATTTTGCTGACGCAGGAAGGCCGTGCCAGTTTCCCGCTGGATCATGAGTTTGATTCACCGCGCTGGTACATCAATGTGCCTGATGCAGCAGATATGGTTTTCCTGACACTCTGGATTAACTCACTGTTCTCAGATTCATAATACAATCCGCACATTACCGGTCATTGAGACCGGTTTCTTAAATAAATTATTCCAATGCAACACGCTAGTCTTTAGCTAAGAATTAAAACGTATAGGCAGTCCTTGTTAATAACCTGTCTTCGTAATTCTCAAACATTAGAGTCCATTCCTCATCGCAAGGATATATTTAATAAATTCGTTCGGCTCGAAAAATTTCTGGATCGATCTTGTATTTAGCAAATGGGTTATGGAATACCATAAGCCCATCGGTTATGTTCTCTTTATATTCTGAAGGCCACCCTCCAATATGCTCTGGCTTTCCAGCCGGTGGGGTCGACCATGTTGAACTGATCATTACCTTTTCCCCATTTTTATTTGCTAAAGCTTGAAGTTTACTGAAAGTGGCTGCATTGTTAAATATTACAGCGCTCAAGCATTCATATTGACTATCATTGAAAATCCCTAGGGGTATTTCTGCCCCATTATCCTTCCCAACAAAACCTAAATTTTCAACAGGAGGGCCATCTGGGAAAAGTTCTGGATGATCTAAATATATGTCTTCGTTAACGTATTCATCATACAACACAGCCCTTATGGGACGGTCATTTTGAAGATTGAAAAACCTTTGCTCAAAAGGAGCTAGAGCAATCACAAATGGCTTTCCTTTTACGTGTGATAATTGGCTGTAGCTTTTCTCATATTTTTTAACTTTTGATATAATAGAATTGTTAATCCTTATCATAGCTTCTTTATTGAGTTACCAAAACCTTTTTGGAATTGAACTTAGATATTCATCCGTTCGATCCCACTCTGGAACTTTCCCGACAGCTGAATTGCAAATGGTCGCCTCAACAATAACATCTGCATTGCCTTTATTGATGTGGAAATTCGGTGATGCGTTAGAAAGGTTTATATTAAAACCCATCTTTTTGAAAGTAGCATAAAGATAAACCTCCCAGAACGTTGAGTTGAAAGTTGTTTGAAACTCTTTAACCAACTTTCCATCTCTATCATCAAAGCCAGAAGCCCAATCATTAAATAATTTCTTTGCATTGCTATAGGTGTCAGGCAGAAGCCTCTCAAAGTTAGGGTGATACTCTTTAGGCTCAACTAAAGGTTTGAAAAAATCGAGTTTCATAAGATTCACCTCAAAGTGATAACAGGTCTCTAAATTTAATATTTGCAGAATAATAAATTACCCTTTTTATATTTTAACTAATAGCTATTTTCCATAACAACTAAATTTTTCACTTCTCAAAAAGAGTTTACTGCTGAATCCCTGATCGAGCGCTGCCACTCTGATGACCTGTTACCGTGAGGGAGATCCGCTATGCGACTCAGGCTTTTGCAATCACTTTTCCTGTTTATACCGTTTCAGCTACTGGCTGACACCGTTGTTTATACCGATGCTGAACATCCACCTCAGAATCTGACTGAAACTGCTTCAGTTGTCTGGCTTGATGGCCCCGACCGCCTGCAGGATTCAATTTTCGGCAAACTGGCTGCAGATCCTCAGTTGGCCGCCCGGCAGGCCCGCGAGATCTTCCAGTCACCGCAATGGGACGAGCAGCAGGAGCAGATTGCTCAGGCGTACCGGCAGGTGGTGCACGCATGGGAGATTGGACTACATAAATTCCCCGCCGTCGTTTTCGAGGATCGGTATGTGGTTTATGGCACAGCCGACGTAGCCCGCGCTGAAATGCTACGCAATCGCGGAGGTCACTGATGCGCGAAACGCTCAGATCACATTTAAATGCGGCCGGCGTTGCCTCGGTGCTCGCTGTAGCGGCGGCTCCGGCAACGGTGTCGGCCATTAATACTGCCGACATTATTGCCAGCGCCATCACTCAGGATTGTATCAGCTGGCGCGTCAGTGGCATCTGTTACTGGCTGATGTGTACGCCGTTTGGTTGTTCGGTGAAAACCTCCGTCAAGGTGACGCATTCTATCCCTGAAGTGGTGGTATCCACTTACACCGGACCCGGCGGAAATCCATGGACCGAGATGGCCTTTATGAGCGGAGCATCCGGTACGATCGATAATGCGCTAACCAGCGGTGCGCCCGCTGGCGGCGGCAACGCCGGTGATATTAAAAATCCCGGACAGCGCAAGTCGAACATCAAATTCAAATACGCCGATGCAATTGGCCACCCCGCCACCTCCGTCATTGGTGGCAGCATTGCCGGGTATTCGTGCGATACGGCCGCCACGCCATTCAATCCTTACTTTCTGAGCACGCTGGATTCACTTGTCTGGCGATCGGGGCTGCCTGAATCGCTCTATCCGGAAGCGCTGGTCCCGGGGCTGCGTGAACTGGGTAGCCAGGCCAGCGCGAACATGTGGGGCAATATTTATCCCCGCTCAGGCTTCGTTAGTCAGGCCGACGATGACAAAGCGTCCTCCGTGGTCGCTCAGCGCGTCGCAGACATTATCACCCGCTCCGGGCAACCGCACGTTTACCAAGTACTGAAAGGCACCCACAAAGCCGGTTACTGGCCGCCAGGAAAGGTAAAGGAAAACACGGGCACGGCCAATCATAAATGGCAGCGCCTGTCACCCACGCTTTCAGTTTCCTGCGCGGTTTTTCCTGACGGTGCAAATCCCATCGCTCAGGACGGCAACGAAGCGTACGCGCTCTGGCAGCCCTACAGCTGCTGCAAGCGACGCGGCCAGACCTTCCTCTATTCAACTGACTTCTGAGAGGTACAATGTCACAAATTAAATTAAAACCAGCCGCGCTTGCACTGTTCATCGCAACGGTAGCGGTATCCGCGCAGGCGGCCGACGATAATCAGTCCACCGCGTTTGGAATCTCACTACCCTCCGTTAATAACAGCGTCATAGGCTATGGAAAAGATGTCAGCGGCGCTGTTTCTGACAAGCTCTATTATACGCTCGGCGGCGGGTCGGTAATTTCACAGCCGGCGACGCGCAGCAACATGCGTAAAGTCGGTATGAGCGCTGGCTGGAGCAGCGATCTGATGTGCGGTAATTTCGACCTGAAAACAACCGTTGGTAATCAGCTCAACGGGGTAACAAACGGCTTTAAAAACCTGATGGGCGACGTGGTTCAGAACGCCACCGGTGCAGTAGCCAGCCTGCCGGTAATGATTATTCAGCGTGCTAATCCCGGCCTGTACGACATGCTCACGAATGGCGTACTGCAGGCAAACGTCTCCTTTGATAAAGCACAGCTCAACTGCCAGAACATGTCCAGGCGCATGATGGATTTTGCCGGCAACAACAAATGGACACAGGGCGCGGTAATGGATGAGTACCGCTCACTTGTTAACAGCGGAGATGCAGATGCTGTCCGCGTGAATAATTCAGCGGACAAGCTGCAGGGTAATTCAGGCCAGAACTGGATTGGTGGGCAGAAGCGAGGAGGACAAGGACAGCAGGCTATCCGGCCAACCCACGACCTGACCGCTGCAGGGTTCAACATGATGAACAGCCTGCCGGTACTGAGCGCTGACACGGTCAGCAGCAACAGCTGCAACGGCGGTGCGTGTGGAAAATATGCCAGCGCAGAAGAAGCGGCTAAAGCCGTGGTCCAGGTGGTGGGAGACAGCTCTCTGCGCACCTGCACCGATGCCTCACAGTGCACCAGTGGTGATGACGAACAGCAGCCGGGCGCGACGCAGGCCGGCACCGGTTTTGCGCCCATTCTGGAAGAGACTACAAAAGAAAACACCGAGCAGCTGGTAAAACTGGTAAACGGCACCGAGCAGCCTAACGCAGCGAATCTGGCAAATCTTAAAACCGGCAGTTTACCCATTACGGCAGGTGTTATCAGAGCACTGCAAAGAGACCCTGACAACGCCGCCCTGACCGCCCGCCTCGCCGGTGAGCTTTCGATGGCAGACACGGTTGAAACCGCGCTGATCATGCGCCGCATGATTGTTACCGGCATGTCTGAACCTAACGCTGCGGCACAGAATGCGGCTATTGAAGAAGGGGACAGGCGTGTTGCGGCCATCGATCGTGAGATCACGGCATTGCGGAATGAAATGGAGCTTAAGCGTGAGCTGTCACGCAATTCTGTGCTCACCATCATCGAGCGGGAAAACGGGCGCGTTAACAGTAATCCTCAGACGCAGAGCGATGACAGCACTGACAGCCGCGTTAATCGTCTGGCCGTACCTGAAAAGGAAAACAACTGATGAGTGCACAGCCGATGAAAAAAGAAAACGAGTTACACCGCGCCTCAGTTTTCCAGCGACACCCTGCTCTGCTTCGCGTTATCTGTACTGTCGGTGCTCTGCTGCTACTCCTGCTGGCAGGGCTCGTCATCGCGGACAGATCTATTAAAAATCCGGCTCAGGCCGCTGCATTCCGTGACTGGATGGAGCATGCCCGGTATTGCTGGTTGTTATGGCGTCTGGCTGTTTATGGTGCGCTGGGTTGGGGGTTTGTGAAAATTTTCCGGGCGCCAGGCTTCGGTCCACGATACCGCCAGCCGCTAATTCGCATTGCTGCTGTCAGCGTCATTTTTGCCGTTGTCTGTGAACTGGTGCTGCTCGGCGGCACAGGAGCGTCATGATGCTGACTAACAGCTACCTTGAGTATTTCCTTACCCTGCTCGGCTGGGTTGTTAACAACGGGCTCTGGAACATACTGATCACAACCGGACTGTTTGCTGTACCTGTCGCTTTCCGGCTTATCGGCATCTGGCTGAAAGTGCGTGAAGAAGGCGAAGATGAGGGAAATAAGGGTGTCCTGTCCATACCCCGCATGGAGCATGCCATTTACAGCTCCTTTCTGGTCATGATCGCCTGCTGCATGCCGCTGATTAATGTGGACATGAGTACCATTAAATATGACACGTCGCGCGCGCAGAGTTGCGGTACGTGGACGCCAAAAGCACCCGATGACACGGGTTTTTCACCGGTCATATCAAGCATTAACGATCAGACAGCGGCCGCGCCGGTGTGGTGGTATCTGATTCACAAGCTGGCAAAGGGGATCACGCAGGCGTCTGTAGCCACTATCCCCTGCCGGCCGGACATGCGTCAGCTCCGTTTTGAAGTTCAGCACACACGGATTAACAATAAAGCTCTCGCGGAAGAGCTGCAGGACTTTACCAACGACTGCTATTCGCTCGCGCTGTATATGTGGAAACGTCAGGATCAGGGCCAGACGAAAGACAAAGCCACGCTACGTGATATTGAGTGGGTCGGCAGTAAAACCTTCCTCAGTAATTATTACAGCAGCCTGCAATCGAAAACGCCCCGGGCAGAGTTTCCCTGGAACGAAAACCGTGACAGCGGAAGACCGGACACAGGCCGGGGTGGGTATCCGACCTGTAGTGAATGGTGGAATAAAGCAGATACCGGACTGCAGGCCCGCGTAGTCGATCAGGCTGACCCGGGATTATGGACCCGCCTGTCAGCTGCCATGACAATGATTGGAGGCAATACGGCTGACTACAGGGAAGCCATTATTCGCCGTCTTGTCAGCCCGGAGAGCCTGACGGTTTCACAGGACGGACACGTTTATGCCGGCTACGGTGGTAACGCCGATTTCACGCTTGATAACTCCGTTACCCGTGTAGCGGCGATCGGCGGCACCGCATTAGGCAGTCTGGCGGCGTTCCCGGCCTTTGATGCCATGCGTCAGGCGCTGCCAATGGTCCAGGCCGTGCTGCTCATGGCTATTGTCGTGATTCTGCCGCTTATTTTGGCATTCTCTGCCTATGAGATTAAAACTGTCATAACGCTCTCGTTTGTGCTCTTTGCATTGAACTTCCTCACGTTCTGGTGGGAGCTGGCTCGCTGGCTCGACAGCTGGCTACTGACAGCGCTATACAGCTCTGACACGCATAGCAGCTTTAATATGGCTGGATTTCAGAACAGTTCCGATGACCTGATCATGAACTTTGTAATGGCAACAATGTTCATGGTGCTGCCCGCCGTGTGGATGGGTGCCCTGTCATGGGCCGGCGTCCGAATTGGCGGCACTTTAGATTCAGCATATAAAACAGGCACAAACGACGTGCAGAAGGCGGGAGGTGAAGCTGTGAACACGGCCAAAAACGCCGTTAAGCTGTAATTTCGATTAGAGGGTATGGATACCCTCTAATCTTCGTCATCTTCGGAATTGTCAACTCTGGATGATGTAGCCCCTGGCCTCGATGAACCGGTATAAATTCCAACCCCCTCGTTACCATTCCTCCATAGGCAGTATTTTGATTATCTCGCTCTACGGCAGTGTTTAAGGTGATATTACACAGCATATAAATGAATATGCCGCAGAGGATCACAATTGTACCAATGAGAATGCCAAAGACTACAGCGACACTTAAAATCGCAAAGCAGGCTAAGGGAACCGGCAGGCGCCCTATGAACGCGGGTAGTCCATGTCTTAGGGCCCATGCCGCACAAACACCATCAGCCGCCCTCGCGCCTTTTGAGAAATTAAGCCAGAGCCCAGCTGCAATAGCTCCCCTTTTGAAAGCTGAGTTTTCCATAATTCACACCTTACAATTTCAAAATTCACTAGTTCAGTAAGCCTTTTTACTGCTTATCTTCAAAGACAGACCTGAATAGTTCATATTTGTTTTTTTCCCGCTACTTTACGACCATGTTTGCTGTTCCGCATGAGCTTTCGCTATGCGAATAACAGTTCGTTCTGGAACTCCGCATAAAGAGGCTGTATCGCGGATGCTAAGCCCGTTCTCTACCCGAAGCCTGATTATGTTAAGATGAAGCGCCAGGTCAGGCTGCCTTCCTTTAAATTTTCCTTTGTCCTTTGCTTTTACGATCCCTTCTTCCTGCCGACGCCGGCGGTCCTGATAGTCTTTACGCGCGATCGCAGCCAACATATCTAACATCATGCCATTAATCGCATGCAGCATTGCGGCGGTGAAATCGTCACTGACATGTTTTTCCAGTGCAGCATGACTGGTAGGTAAATCCAGGCTGATGACAGAGAGGTGCTTTTCGCTAATAAGAGATTTCAGCCGCAAATCCCCCTTTCTCGCCTGATGAAGAACTGTATTGTTTGCTAGAACAGCAGCTGGTAAGAATGATCTGAACCTCACCAGACTGGATAAATCTGTACCTGTTTGTACACAGGTTGTTCACTTTTCCTGTGGATAACTCCCGCTGTTATGCGGGGCGCTGTGTAGCGGACATAAGAATCATCCTGCACGACAGGTCAGACCGACGTGGTATATAAAAGCGTGGATCAGCCGGTATGTTTTTCCATGAAGTCCACCATAGCACCTTTGTGCGCGTCAACGTGGCGAATGTAACGCATCAGAGTCTCCGGTTTTTTCCACGTTCCCTCCTGCATGATTTGCGCAACAGGATACCCCTGTCCGGCCATGTCCTGTGCGGCACCGACGCGGGCGCTGTGTCCGCTCCAGCCGTTATAGCGATTCTTGTTGATTCTGGTCTGTCCAGCTATACCTGACGTCCGCCAGGCTCGTGTAAAGATATCCTCAAGGGCGCGAGTACTCATTGGTGCATCAGAGGACATGAAAACCCGGTTAGAACGGTGTACCGGGCTGAACAGAAACGCATCTGGTTCACCGGCCAGTCTGGCAACGTTGATCCACTCCGCCAGCCGCTGAGTAGGCAGGGTGCTGAGCGCTTTGATCAGCCCGCCGGTCTGTACGATGGTTTTAGTCCACGCCACGTCAAGAATGATGCGGCCGTCCTGCGCACGCGTCAAGTCTCTCACACGCAGGCGCGACAGCTCACTGATGCGCAAAAGTGTGGCGTAAGCTACGTGCAGAAAAGCCAGATCGCGGGTTTCCTGCAGCCGGGAGGAGCCTGACCACTGCGCATCGAGCTCCAGTAGATCGGGTAGCCGGAAGGGAACGGCCTGCCCGGCACGCTCGCCCGCTATAACAGCCGTTCGGTTTATCTTCTTTATCGTGCGGAAAACCAGCGGCGAATGATTAGGCGGCGTCAGTCCGGCGTTACGGTGTAACATCGAAATCAGCGCGGCGTGTGCGTTAACTGTAGATGAAGCCCGTCCACCGGCCTGCAGAAAGGTCAGGTAATCCCTCAGATCGGCAGAAGACATAGGCAGAAAAGTTCGCTGATTCTCATCTGCCCACCGGCTGCAGATCCGCATGACGCTCAGCAGCTGTCGCCAGGTATTGGGCGAAAACGCCTCTCTGTCCTGAACAAATTCTTTTAACCGCTCCCGGATATCCGCATCGCCGTTGGAACCAAGCGTCGCCAGCTGAGTCATTTTTATCATTTTTTGCCTGTTTAATGAACGAAACTGTTATGATCGCGCTACGTGAATTCTGAGATAAAAGCAGGGAGATAACCCGCCAGAATTCGCGTAGCGCTGCCGATTTTCTGCGCCGTCTGAATGCGCCCATCTTATCGCAACATGGATGCTCCTGTCCTAACTTCGTATAAATACTATTATACGAAGTCAGTTTTCTGTACTGCATATCTGTATTGGCAGAGCATGGATATACGTTGTTTTAGTTGATAACTGCTTGATTACTTGAAATTAACGAAATGACCAATACGCCCTGGTGGCAAAGCGCTGGACTGAGAAGACTGGACTGATAAATACATAATTATATGAGATAGATATTTTACTAAGCTTTTTAATTTCCGTAATTGATGATTAATCGGTCAGTCAAGCAGAATATTTATTAGGTGGCGCACATGCGTTGCGGAAGTCCCTGCGCTGGGCAGGTAAATTCCGCACAAATAAAAGCCGACCGGACAGACTTTAAGGCGCGCAAATTCATGCAGACCATAACTTATAGTGGTCAGGTGCCGCTGATGGAGCATTATATGTTGTACTGAGTGGGCAGGGGAAGGACGTGCGGAAGAATAACAGGACTTCCGCATGCGCTGGCCGGACAGACAGCAGTCAACGTTAATAAACTAAAGATATCTCAGTCTTCATCAGGAGGAGAAGGTCTCTGTTTTAGCAGTTGATTGATGGCTTCTTATACTTGTTTTTTGGAAATCTATTAACTCAAAAATTTCAGTACATTTTTGTTATAACGCAATTCACTCTTCATTTTATCTCAGCGAGCGATAAATTCAGCAGTCTCTACATCATTTAAATCCTCCATTAATGTAGACTTTAGCGATTCAAGTTCATTTTTGCATTTATGGGGTTTATTTTATGTTGACAAATAACGGGAATGATATTCCCGAATAGAATATTTTTTTGAGGTTTAAACTATCAATATAATTTCATATAAGGAATGCCCCCTTATTTCATTTAAATTTACCCTGTTATTAACCATATAAGCTGCACTGGCATAATTCAGCTCAGCAATAACAGACTCATCGAAGCCGATATTCAAATAATTATTTGCATGATGAAGAAAAGTGTCAACATTCTGAGGCAAAAAATTATTCGCGCTCAGCGGAAATAACAGCAATCTGTGGTTCCCGCTTGAAGAGGGCCAGACACTGTTTCAGGCAGTGGAAAGGATAATGGTAATGAATCATCAGGCGGAGAATGTGGTGGATATAGAAAAGGTCAGGGATTATCCGGGCAGTGGTGACTGGGATGTGAGGTATAACCTGAAGGTAAAAACGGGTTGAATGAAAAAAGGGAGGGATAATCCTGCCTTTTGCAGCCCCTGATTTCTGCGACGAAAGCGGGGCACTCACAGAAACAACCGGTCATCCTGGGGAATCAACGTGTCTTGTGATCCGACTATGCCACTGTGTAACCACGCAGTAAAGTCGGCTGAAAGATAAAAAGTTGCTGAAATAAAAAGCACATAAAGTAACTTTTTTAGCCCATTCTGTTCCATATTAGTTTCATTCAGTGTCTAATATGGTAATATGAACTCAGTCGGAAAGCGTAAGGGGCGTACGATGATTGGCAGTTTCAGGGAAGGGGAATCCGGTTCACTGGCCCGGTTTTATTTTGACAATGTGCGGGCAGGAGATATACCTGCAACAATAGAATGCCCGTTGCGCCGCAAGTTATCCCTGCTCGATGCAGCCAGTACTGAAAAGTCACTATTTGCGCCGCGCAGCAATAACTATGAGCGGCTTGCAGGCAACCTGGAAGGATGGTCAAGCATCCGTGTGTCGATCCAGTGGAGGCTGATTTTCCGGTGGCGTGAAGGTCACGCTTATGGCCTGTACCTCGATCCACATAAATACTAAGCGGAGGTTTTATGGATACCCGTATTGCAGAACCGACCACCGTCGGAGAAATGCTTTCAGAAGAATTTCTGAAGCCGCTCAATATCACCCATCAGCAGCTTGCGGACGCGATGAACGTTTCCCGTAAAGTCGTGGGCCAGATTGTGAATAACACCCGTCGCGTGAGCGTTACAGAAGCATCGGAGTTGGCCGGATTATTTGAGACAGATGATGATTTCTGGATCAATGTCCAGGCAGCACATGACCGCTGGGAAGCGCGTCAGATCACAGCTCAGCGACATTTTCAGCCGATCACGCTGATGCTTAACTCTCTGGCGGGATGAATGTTAAGGGTCAGGCACAGGCGTTATCTGACCCTCTGATTTGTCATCCTGGTAGTTTGCACGCGTTCAGCCTGCCGGACAGGAAAAAGGCTCGCATGCCTGGCAGGCTGTCAGCACCGCACTTCTTTGGGACAAAAACCCGGAGCGTGCTGAAAAGCGATAAAGAAACTTATTGATACACGGATCTGGCATAACCTCATACCCCCGGCCCATAATCTGGGGAACCCGCCATCCTGATACCTGTCGGTACTTTTTTCTGCCTTTTTAAAACTACTTTCTGATCCCACTGAACATTATTTATATAATTAATTCCGAAGAATAGGGAACAATCCTTTTCATTACTTAATTAATTTCGAAGCAGAACTTTAAACCTTTCATACAACCTCATTAACTTCGAAAAGTATTTCTTCTAAAGCATTAATTTCGAATATTACTTCTGAACAAAACATGCTTTTTAAAGAAAAAGTATCCGGAGCCCGCTACGCAAGGCATCGGGATAGCTCCCTTCGCTTTACTCAGGGCAACTTCTCCCACTGCTTCAGCCCAGAACAAAACGTCTAGTAGCTCCACGAGCGGGTTCGTGGCACAAGGCATACATCGTTTCAGCAAATGAATTGCGTGGCAGCCTGAGAAAGTCACGGGAGACTTCAGAGACCCCCTCTCCCCCCACTGAGAAGCCGCCCCGCCCCGGGCCAAAGGCCCGGAACAGTGTGGCTTTATAATGGGTGTTGTAACTAAGCTCCAGTGTCGCTTTGAGAGATATTGCTGGGAGGAATGAGAACACGCCCGTAAGCGCCAGAGGCGCTAACGCGGAGATACGCCCGGTCTGCGACCGGACCACTCCGACGGCGCACTACAGACTTCTTCATGGCGGTTAGCGGGTCTGGCTTTGCAGGGAGGGAGGTTGGATTGGTGGAATCTGTCAATACAGGGCGGCTGTGCCGCGTCACGGCGCCAGTGAGCAATTATATTCTCTTCAGCACCAGCTGGCGCCTCCATGCCGCTGAAGCGGCATTCAGGGACAGACTGCGCACTGCTCGCCCGTCTTATTAGCTAAGACGATGAAACTCTTTTGAGATCATGACCAAGTCCGCTTAGTGCCAATAGCGGGCGTTGCTAATTCTACATTGCATAGATCACGTGGAAGAAGGTTGGACTGGTATAGAGCTTCACAAAAATGCTTTACTAATGCTGCCGTAAGTTGCGGGTATCATTTTTCATGGGAGGGATTTATGTCAGGAATTGAAGTAGAAATAGCACCACCTGCGAATTGGCAGGACTTTGAACGACTCACTCTTGATTATGCGAAAAAGCTATGGAAGGACGAATATGCACAAAGGCACGGACGACAAGGCCAAGCTCAGGCAGGTGTTGATATCTATGGCACCAATAACATATCGCATGAATCAATAGGCATTCAGTGTAAGAAAAAAAAGCATTTCGAAGTTCCGTCTAAACAACTGACCATTGCAGAAATTGATATAGAAATAGACTCAGCGAAAAAATTTTTCCCCAAATTAGATCATTTTATCATTGCAACAACCGGACCTCGGGATGCAGATTTACAGGGCCATATTCGTATGCAAAACCAGTCAGGCCTGCCTTTTAAGGTATCGCTATTGTTTTGGGATGACTACCAGGATTTCCTCAACGAGCATATAGATTTAATGTATAAATATTATAAGGATGTTTTAGAGTATCGCGATAAATACAATGAATTGGATCATTATCTGCTTTTGCTTAGTCAAGCTTTCGATAGACCTGCGATAAGGACCTCTTTTTATTGCGAAAACCAGTCCGCCGACTTTATCCAAGCTATGGCTGACACACAGAACGCCATAGCTACAGGTCGTTTAGTAGATCGAACTGGATATATTATCGATGAATGCAGAGTTCCTAGACCTAAAATAAAAAATCTAACAATAGCAGGGTCCTATCTGCAAAGATCTCGAGAAATTGCGACAATAGGCATGACTGAAGGGATAATTATTCAGCATCAGAATGTAATAGAGATCCATTCGCGTGAACTTACTGACGAGCTGAATAAACTAAGGCGACAGGCTGTTGAGCTACTAAATAATGAACTTATTAAACGTGATTTGGAAATAGTTCATTTTTTTAATGCTAAATATTTCAAGTGAAACGCTAAGACTTATTTAGATATGCTCTGACCATTGATGCTTCGGTATAACATCCGCTTTTCGCTCAAAGCTACCTGTCAACGTGGTCAAGCTCTACCACAACTCAGAGGTACAAAAATCACTTTAACGTACAATAACTTGCGATATCTAAACTGACCCCTGTTAAGCATTCATCACAGGTAAATTAACTGGCTTATCGAGGATACATCCATGTCGCATAACTTGGCAGCCCGAAACAAAGAAGAGCGTGAGCGTATTAACGTGGATTTAGCGGCTTCGGGAGTGGCTTACAAAGAGCGTCTGAACCAGCCGGTGATCCCGCGAGAGGTGGAGCAGCAACAGCCTGCTGATCTCAGGGAATATTTTAATGAACGACTTCAGCACTACAGAAAAATAGGCCAGCAGTATCCACGGGGTAACGACCCGGTATATCAGAAAGAAGAAATCAAGTGACCTGAACCGACTGAAAGGCCCGCGATAGCGGGCCCAGGGAGATCAAAGGTATGTTTTAAAAGATGATGTGATTACAGTAATTGCAATCCTCAGCATCATAGCAGCGCACGAAGGCAGTTTTTATTGCCGGTAACTTCTTAAAAATTAATTAAGACAAGGTGAGATTAATTCATTTTCGCCTTTGTTACTTATGAAGCCACTAATCATATCTATATGATTAGAAGCCATAAATTTCTTTAATTCCTGTGTGCAAAAGGCTTGATGCCATGATTCATTTTTAATCTGATTAGCGCTATAAATGGCATCGTCATCTCCTCCCCCAGATTGCGATAACAAATCCTTCGCAGAGGTTTCAAAATCAATTCTATAACTATTTAATGGCTTAGTAATAACTTGGTATGCTTTGCCTAATTTTAATTTTTTTCCTGCAAAGCTTTCAGCTATTTTGGTCCCATAGCTTTCTAGAAATGCAGACTTATTATTTTCAATCTTAGGGCCAACAGGGAATTCAACATGGGAGTAGACTTCTTCTGACACAGTTTTGGAAATATTAGTAATGGTTCTGATAATAAGCTTGCCGTTTATTATGCGATAGCTCCTCTGTACATCTTCAGGCTCTTCGCCATACCAGCGGGGTTCAGTGATGTCTTCATGCAGGATACCAATAGACACGCCATCTATTGAACGGCAACGATAGGAAAAAGATTTCCCGTCATTTGGCCGGACATATTGTACTCGTGCAGAGCCATCATTTAGTAACGTAGCCTTCATTGTTTCTAAATCTCGATGGAGCATATCGTTCAACGTTGCGCGACAGATATCAGTTATTTGATACTCGCTCTCCGCTGCCCATAATTGCAGCGGCGTGAGAAAAAAAATAATCCCTAAAATTACACGTTTCATAAATAACCCAGATGGTCACATTTGTACTTTTAATCGACTTTTAGTAAGAAAACTTTAATATTTTAATGAATGACAAACGAATCTAAAAGCCCTTAGAGGAAGAGTTTTGATTTTTAAAGATATTTCTAAAACGATGCGGTGGTTAACGTAATGGCAAGTCCCAGCATAATGGCCGCAGGAAGCAGCAGCAGGTTGGCATAGACCGCTGACGGCCACGACAGGTATGCCATCACCGGTATGTATACCGCGGGCTTAATCAGCCTTTTTGCGCGATGATATAAAAACGATGGCTCATAGCCCGCCCCGTAGCGACGCAGATCGCGGCGCCCCAGCCCCTCCACCACGGCAACGGCGATGACCAGTACAAACAGCGGAATGGAAAGCGTCAGTATCGTGACCCGGACAAGCGTCACGACGGTCACCCAGACGCTGGCAAGCAGATACTGCTGCAGATAGCCGGCGAGCCAGTTTCCCCGGGCAAGCCATCCTGTTTATCATAAAGAACGAAAAACTAACTACCTGTCTAACTTAAAGGCTTTTAGGGGTTTGAGGGCCAACCGCGCGAAAAACCACGTTAAGAGGCTTACTCTATGAAATATCAAATTTTTTTAACTGCACATATGAGGCGCAAAATCGGTTTCGAATATCGTATTTTGGTCATTTAGAGATTGGATCGTATCAACATAGATTTCTGAAACCGCGTAGCGTGGTTTTTTACATCATTGGCCCTCGAACCCCCAATACGAACCTGATCAGGAAGAACTTCAGCGTCATTCTGGAGCGAACGGTCCGGGAGCTGAACGGAGAGTCCTGCATCGAGCTTGGGGAGGTGCCTCCCGTTAAACAACAGATTGTCTGTTCAAAATCATTTGGACAACGCATAACAGAGCTTGAAGACATTCAGCACGCAGTAGTTATGTATGCGACCAGGGCGGCAGAAAAACTGCGCGAGCAGGGGTCTAAATGCCGGCATATCAGTATATTCATTGCCACAGGCCGCTATGGTCATGAGCCTCAGTATGCCAATACAGCCTCCCTCATCAGTGAGTATCCAACCAGTGATACGCGCGACATTATCAATTTCGCTATGCGAGGGCTCGATTCGATCTGGCGGCAGGGATATCGCTACGCTAAGGCAGGTATCATGCTGGGTGATTTTTATCAGTCCGGCGTGGCGCAGCTCGATATGTTCAGTGAGCAGCTTCCGCGCGCGAATGCCGATGAACTCATGGCTGCTCTTGATAAGATAAATAAATCCGGTCTGGGTAAAATCTGGTTTGCCGGTCAGGGGACAGATAATTCATGGCTAATGAAACGTGAAATGCTCTTACCTAGATACACTACGTGCCTTGCAGAGCTACCTGTTGTCAAATGAGTTACCTGAATGTAAACGATGAGGGATAAACTGGATGAATGTTCAGACAGAAAAAATATTTAGAGAAATTTACCGCCAGTTTAAGAAAGTGAATCCCGGATGTGACGATAAAGACAAACTAGACAAAGTTCTGAACAAAATTATTGGTGTAGGAAAATATTCATCTAACCCCGCGCGAGTCCGGGCTATGGAAGAAATGCACGGTTTTTGCATCTGCTGTTTAGACTATAAAATGTTCATACCCTCTCAATCCGCTTTAAACCTTAAAAAAGAAAATTTAAAATTTTACGCCGATGCTTTCAGTGAGGCTGAAATCATTATACCTACCTATATTCCAATGAATGTACTTGGCCCGTTATCACAGGAAATTATCAAGGTAACAGATAAAGAAGAAAAATTAAAACAGGGTGATATGGCGCTTGCCGCGATGTTCCCACCTTCTATGCTCGCCAGACTATCAATTGATCACTATAGTAAGTTTAGCGATTTAAGCCCGTGTCTTGTGCAGATAAGAGAGACGGTTGAAGCCTATTGCCTGGGATTTTATCGCCTTTCCATTACCTCCCTGCTGCCGTGTATTGAATATGCTATTAGAGCACTTGGTGAAAAACTTGGAGTTGCCGGAGATAATGAGGTGGCTGTCTCTTATCTTCTGGGGATATATGATAGCTGGATGCGTTATTATATAGATGGTGTTGTTTTGAAAGATTATGACTGGGCACCAGATTGCGTAAGAAGCAAAAACCTTTATCTGAATTTTGATGAACGCTATCAGATGGTCGCTAATAGCAGGGATTATATTGCGAATCATCTTTATCAAAATTCAATCAGGGATAAAGGTATAAGTCAGCTTAATCGTCACAGTATACTGCATGGCTTTATGCCTGAATACCATACAAAGGGAAACTATTTGAGGTTAATTAATGTTCTCAATAACCTATGCTTTATGCTGACGCTTTCTGGCGTGCCCGCCTCTCTATTTTTACCAGAGGCTACAGATAAAACTATGAGGTTTATCCAAAACCTTTTGGTAATGGAAGTCATGGGTACTAAGCGGGCAATGTATCTCGATGAAAATAGTATTGAACGCTAAATTTCTGTAGCAGCCTGGATAAGGGCTGCATACTGAGATAAGATGCTTCATGAGAGCGTAATCAGGCTCAGCGTTTACAGGCCAGAGGGCTGCAATGGAATCGGAAAAATATTTTCAGGGCTATTCAGGCAGGCTGGGCGATTATCTTTTCCCCGAAGAGGGCTTTTACGACATGGAAGCCCGTCACTGCGTGTCGGAGCTGCTCGCGCGTCACGGTGGCGCCAGTACGCCGCAGGCGTTTCTTGTCCTGCTGGAAACCTTTACGCCAGAGATGGTGCAGCACAAGATCGATAACCCTGACTGGAGCACGGCGCAGACGGTTAGCCGCTGGGAAAACACAACAAAGAAACTGATACGCCGGCGGACAGAACAGCGGTTCGCGGACGAACTGGCGGCGGCGAACTCTTCCGGCCAGGAATAAGGAAACCATTATGAACAGATCAGACAAGGGAAACAGTGACCCGATGAGCGGTGAGGTGTACGCCGTGAATAAGTGATGCAGCAGAGCGACCTGACAGACGTGACGGCCATCGTTATTGTCGCTGTCTTCTATATTGGTGGCCTTTACATGATAGGTCATGCGCTGACGCCGGCGCGTTCGTCTGGTTAAGTGACCCCAGCAGCCTGCCCGGCTCGTCAGCCGTGGATGTAAAGGCAGACGATAGCCGTGTCGGAAGGCTAATCCTCAGCCTGTCCGCTCCTGACGGTATAGTTATTTACGTCAATATAAATCACCGGTTCGCCGCCGGCGCTGTAGTCGTAATGTGGCGGGAATTCATCGCTGACGATGAAGGAAATCAGCGTGCCGGGCTCAAGTCCCTTTTTATACGTTCCGGTTCTGATCGTCACCTCATCTCCCACGGAAGGCACGCGATCCGAAGAGGATTCGGCAAGGATTGTTCCGCTGAATACAAATCGTATGGTCATGGTTATCTCCGTTCCGGTTCTGGTTAAACAGCCGCATCACAGTATTGTAGCAGTACCCTGCGCTGGCGCAGCCTGAGCTTCTTCTCCTGACGGCTTCAGGACCATCACGCGATGGTTCAGGACGATCTCAGCGCGGCCGCCATCGCCTGCAACTGGGCGCGGTCAGCGTCCTTGCGCGGGTCCTGCGTGCCGACTGCGCCCTGTTCCCACCATTCGTACATCATGCCGGCAACTGCCAGCACCGCAGGCCGGATGCGCTCACCGTCGTTATGCAGGCGGACGGCCAGTTTCTCAAGGACAGCCGATGCCTGAGCGGTCTGGGCGGTATAGTCACCCGGCCGGGTGCTGGCCAGCGTAAATCTGGCGTCTGCGGTGCGGACCCGCACAGCGTGGCTGGTTGTCATGGCGCAGTCCTCCTGTCCGGGGCGCAGGTGTCCGGGCCTGCCATTAACGCCGCCTCAGTGGCCGCAGCCGGTTCGTCCCGTGTCCGGGTAACGGGTGTCATGTGAGCCTCACGTATGCGTCTGGTGTCATACCGGTATTACATAGGACAAAACCACCAGTCGCTCGTTTTTTGGTCCCTTTCGCGGCTGTTGCGGTTTTCCGGCATTCTCCGCAACCGGCCTACTTATCCCCAGAATCTGTGGATAACGCTATATGTAGTGGCTCCGTCAGCTGGCCAAGTCACTACATATAGTGTCTGCGCACGCTGCGGCTCCGTTGCTGCCCCGCCTTCCCTTCCCTGCTGATTTTGGTTTTACCGGTATTTACGTTTTTTCCGCACTGTGGCAGAACCGCATCTGGTATTTAATTTCCTGTACTGCAATTTTGCAGTACATCCGGCCGGGGTGTAAGGTGATGCTGTACTGCAATGTTGCAGTACGAAACAGGTGGAGATCGTTATGACGAAAATTGAGCCGGGAATGGTTTTCCTGTTTATCCGGGTGGCGTGCTGTACCTACATCGCCTTCCGGGTGGTTGCATCAATGTTTTCGGGCGAACCTTTTTAACCCTGCAGCTTAATCCGATCAGCTGACCCTTATCAGGAATACGAACATGACTTACAGCAAAACACTGCTGACGCTTCTGCTCGCCACCGTGCTGCCGGCCGCAGCGGCGGAAACCGGTAACAGCCAGGTTTTGCCTCTGCATGGCGTTACCCGGCTGGCTGATACCGCACCCCGGCTGCCCGATGCAATAGCCTGGTGTAACGGGCAGCTCAAGACTCTGAAAGCAGACGCGCGGCTGAGCATTCAGCAGCGCTACGATCTTCGGGATTGCCTCTATGCGCGCTATGTTTCAGAGCAGCGTAAAAAGGATGAAGACGTTATGGTTCGTTCCTTATGGGGATCCGTAACCCGGCTGGATGCGGATGCCTCCGACAGTGAACTTATTTCTGCCTGGCGGTACCCTAAAGCAGAGAGGACAGCGCCATGAAAGCTTCAATTACAGTGCGGCTCGACGATCAGCTGAAGGCGCAGGCCGAAGCTGTGCTGGACGAACTTGGCGTCAGTTCGACGCAGGCGATCACCCATCTTTATCTGTACCTGGTCCAGCACCGGCAACTGCCCTACCGCGTGCGGCCGGTGTCGGAATCCCCGGAGGACGTTTACCGTAACCTGCTGCAGCAGATGCGTGCCGTCAGTCGGCTGCTCAGCAGCGTGGCCGGACTGCCGGCCGAAGCGCCGGAACGACCGGCAATGGCCCGGCACTGTCTGCACCGCTGCCGGCAGCTGCAGCAGGACATTGAACGGAACATTGGATTTATGGCCGGCGTCAGCTGTCGCGATCCGCTGCCCCACACAGACGACGAGGATACGGGTATCTACTGGCAGTGGATGGCAGAACAACTGCAGCGGGCTGTTCTTGCGCTTGAAAGTCCGGCGCCTGACCTGTCCGCCACGCTGACTTCCGTTTCGGGACAGCTCAGTCGTTACTACTGGCAACTGGCGACCTGGATTGATCTGTACGAACTCCCGGAGTCTGACGAAACAGGTAGGCCGGTATGATTATTCAGAAAACGGCAGAGGACATCACCGGGTTCACGGGCGGCGACCTCTTATTCTGGCTGCTTGTCATTTTCGCCCTGACCGCGTTTTTCTGCTTCATCTTTGCTGACAGCCGTCCGTCAGGCAGAAAGAACGCACAACGACGTTCTGCTGCCCGGCGCAGGCGTTAAGTCACCTCCTGATACGACTGTATAATGTTCGCAATTCCAGAAGTCTGAAGCCTGCCTATAAAAGTCAATTGCTCCTAATTTGTGTATTTCATGTGTAATACATTTGTATGTTATTTTTCTTGACCTCATAAGAGGAAATCAGGATAGTGGAACTACAAATGTATTACTTTAGAATTACACTAAGGGGGTCTTAGATGGCTGACAACGGGAATGAACGGCAGGCATTCGTCATCGCCGCAATGAGTAACAAAGGTGGTCCAGGTAAAACATCCTCTACGACTAATACTGCAGTGGCTCTGGCGCAGATGGGGAAACGTGTACTGGTCATCGATGCAGACCAGCAGGCGAACGCGACAGAAGTGCTGACGCATGGCAGAAAATTCTATGCTCAGTTTGGTCCGACAATATGCGATTTATACAATAATCAAAAGTTCGATGTGCGTGATGTCATTATTCCTGCAAAAAACGGGGAAGAGGATATTCCAGACCTTTTCCTGATTCCGTCAGACCCCTCTTTTGAGCGCGTCATGGAAAACAGTATGGCGAGACCACATCGCGAGAAGATTCTGCTGCGTCACCTCAAACCTGTTATCAGTGAATTCGATTTTATCCTTATCGACTGCTCGCCAGCGCTGAACCTGTCGTCAACCAATGCCGCGTATGTTGCCGATCACGTTATCATTCCAATTGATGGCGGTTCTTTCTCACTGACCGGAGCCGAAACCGTGCTGGACTATCTGGATGAGATTAAAGAAGAACAGTTCTCTCACTACAGCCTGTTCCGTAACGAATTTAACAGCTCAAAAAAGAAGATGAACACTTTCCTGCAGGATGAACTTGAAGGCAATGAGCGCTTCAAAAATAACGTACTGGAAACCCGCATTCGCGCAGATGAAAACATTGCTCAGGCTCAGGTGGTATGCAAACCCCTCTATTTTTACAAGCGTGGCGCACTGGTACTGAACGACTACCGGGCGATGGCAAAAGAAATCATTTCTATTAAAGAAGGAGCCTACTGATGGCCGGAAAACTTGAACGTCCACAGGTACAAAGGCCTGCAGCAGCAAAGCCAGAGCAGGAAAGCCGGCTGACCAATGTGAGAACCAAACGTAACAGAACGACCAGCGAGACGCCGAAAACGATTCGCCTGACGGCGGATGAAAAACTGATGTGTGCAAAGCTAACCGGTGCCGTTCAGGATCTGGCGCCAAGCAAAACCATTACCGATTCAACCATCCTGCGTGCGGCACTTTATCTGGCCAACCAGGCCGGACCTGAAAAGCTGGTAAAAATGGTGAAAGAATACCTGTAACTTTTTTCGCATTTAACGGCCGCGTTTGCGGCCTTGTTTTTAAAGCTTTACGAATTGCTTATACTGGTACAAGCAGGCCATTTTCATACTTATACTCAACTATTTCTTGTGAGGCTGCTTCAGTAATATGTTCCGTTGGATGAACTGTGCCCCGGTGCCAGTCGCGAATATATTCGTAGTATTCATCGATTTCTCTCTGAACCAAATTAAAGTATTCTGGTCCCTGAATCCGACTTATCGCATCAGCATATTCATACTGTGTAATGTACCCTGCCCGCATTTTCTGCAGCAATATGTTATGACAAATTACCCAAGAAGGCCTGCCTGTTTCGTCACTCAGCATGGTAATGACCCTACGGTACTTACCTGAAAGCACTTTATTAACGATCTCATCTGTGAAATTTGAACGTATGCTTTTCACCTGAATTGCAGCTGTATTTGATTGATTATGGATTAAGGCGGGTTCCATAACATTGCTGGCCGGATTTCGACGTATAAATAATATATCTGCATTACTTTGTGGCTCGAAATGACTGAGTAAATTCGCTTTGGTTGAGAGTAATCCGGTTCCTACTGCTTTGTATTCTTTAAACGTCGCTATAGACCATCCCTCAGCCCTCTCTGTACACCACTGAAAAGCACGTAATCTACTTACCTCATTTTGGTTGAATTTGTCTACAAGGTAAGCTTCAAACACAAGGCCAGCAAAAGAACTTGCTGTCTGGTTTGAACTAAATGTGTACCCCCTGTCAGTCAGCTTGATATGGCCGGTTTCAAGACCATCGGCTATAACTCTTTTTTTATATTTTTCTTTCAGGATCTGTTTTCTTGCTTCTGGAGTTAAACCGGGATATGCAGAATCAAGTAAACTGATCGGTGTGGGAGAAAGTATTGTAACCATCTCCTTCGTGTTAAGTTCCTGAATAGTAATAGCGATTTTTCCTGACATAGATCTCCTTAATATAAGAAATTATCCCCAGATAGAGATATGCGGAATACCTGATTTTGATTCTCTTTTTTATTAGAAAGTGAGTTTCTTTTTGTTGCGGTTTTGTGGTCTGAGGCTATACATGTTCTGACATCTCATTTCTATAGTACGACATTTCACTCATGTAACAAAACAGGCATACGGTTACCCGCCCTCCCCTTCCCGGTCTTTTTTGCCTGAACCCTGACGCGGCAAGGCCCGCGGGGCCATTCTGCGCATTAATCCTGGCCGATCGGTGCCGGAGCCGCGCTTTTACTGCGTAACAGATACCGGAATATACCGGGTTTTGTTACCCTGCCCTCTGCGCGCCCGCGATTTATTCCGGTGGCGCCGGTGCCTGTGCGGGGGCAGAATAGGCGTCAGAAGGACGATTTACGGATTTTGAAATCTGGCGGGCTTTGCCCCTGCGAAAGTAAAAGAATTCGCCCAGCGCGCCGGTGTATTACTCGTGTATTACATTTATGGTGTGGCGCCTGCGGCCACTGACAGTCTCAGACGAGGACGGTATCTATGACATTATCACTGGAAGACATCCCGGCGGTAAGCCCGGGCGGGCTTACGCTCACCCCGGCAGAGCGCCTGACGCTCCTGGAGAACGGCGTGCTCACCCTTGCGCAGCGGGACGGGAGCACCCTGGTGCTGTGGCTGAACGGGTCCGGCGGTCTTTCTGAGCAGTGCTATCCGGCTGCGCCGGCAGCCGCGCTGGACCGCTGGCGTGAGGAGTATCCGGAGGCTACTGGTGGTCGCCCGGCTCATGAGGAACCGGAACAGGATGACGGCTTCACGCCCTGAAACATGGGCCCAGCCGTGATTTATGTATGACAAAAGTATTCTATTTGTCATGCATATGTGTACGCATTCAGGTACGCACCGGATCCCGGTAACACGACCTTTGCATTTCTTATGTGGTTCATCCGTAATACAGAGGTAATACAAATGCAGTTCAGGAGTATGTCATGCTGATGCCTGCAGCCGGCACCACCGGGGTAGCCGCGCAGAGCTGGGAAACGGCACTCGCCCTGCGCGGCATGGCGCTGCTGCAGCCCGACCTGCCAAAGTACCTGCTGGCGCCGGAAGTGGCCGTGCTGCTCAGCTGCTTTTATGACGAGCGCCAGCGCATGCTCTTTGCGTTTCTGTGGAACACCGGCGCGCGCATCACCGAGGCGCTGATGGTGACCCCGGAAGATCTGCAGCTGGACGGTCCGCGTCCGTTTGTCCGCCTGCGGACGCTCAAGCAGCGCAGCCGTGGCCGGGGACGTCCGGCAAAGGACGAGAAGGTCGCCCGCGTGGTGCCGCTCCTTGATGGCGCATTCGTCCGGGAGCTGCATCGCTATCTTGCCACGTTCCGGCCCGGGCGGCGCACCCCGCTGTTTGCGGTAACGCGGAAAACGGCATGGAGCTGGCTGCAGCAGGCGATTGACAGAGCCGGTGCGGCCGGCATTGCTTTTGCTGTCACGCCGGTCAGCCCGAGAACGCTGAGGCACAGCTTTGCAATGCACCTGTTCCTGAATCACGTGCCGCCGAAAGTGGTCCAGACCTATATGGGACACGAGCGCTATGAAAGCACTGAGCAGTACCTGAAGGTTTTTGCGCTGGACGTGGCGCCGCAGCTGGGGATCCGGTTCAGTCTGGATGCGCAGGATTATGCAGGTATGCTTACCCGAAAATGAATGACTTTTGTATTCCATGTGTATTTCATATGTATGACATAATTCAGCACCGAAACGGATTCCGTAAGGAAGAATCAGCAAGGATATCGAATGAAGCAATCCCCTCCACCGTATGCTCCTTTCACTAAAAGTAAATGCCCGGACTGGCGCTGCCCGTCCTGTTTAAACCAGTCACTCAGAATTATACGTGATACGTTTAAAAGTTATAAAACTGCAAAGACCCGGGATTTTGATGATCCGGATGATTTTCACCCGGACAAAGTTAAGTTTGTATTTTCCTGCATCCTGGAATGTGATCGTGATGAATGCGCTGAGAAGGTTTCAGTCAGCGGTGAGGGTTATCGGGAGTGGGCAAAGGAAGATGAAGATGTTGGGTTCCGCGAACTATATATTGCCCGATCTTTTAGGGGTCAGTTTGGATATCGAAAATTATTGTACGTTAAGGTGGTTTTTTTATACGTCTGAGCTGTGGTAAAGCTTGACCACTTTGACAGGCAGCTTTCAGCGAGGAGCGGACCTTCATCAGAAACTGCTCACAATAAGCTACAGCTCATCAGACTCAGTTAATTTTAATCAATGCCTGGCTGACCAAGCCAGGCTAACAGAATGCTTTCGATTCAGAAGTTAGTTTGCCGCTTTACAGTCAGCATCGCGGATATTTTCACCGCGGATGATTTTTCCATAGATTTCCGCACTGAGTTTTGGTGTACGCTTCTGGGTATAATAGTCCACGTATATCATGCCAAAGCGGCTTTTATAGCCACTCAACCATTCCAGATTGTCATGACTGGACCAGACGTGATAACCCTGTACATTAGCGCCCCTTGCAATCGACTCCTTCATTGCATGGATGTGGTCTACCAGATACAGGCAGCGGTTTACATCGTTCACTTTTCCATTCGTCAACTGATCTTCACCCTCAAACCCTGCACCATTTTCTGTAATGATGACCGGTGGATTGCCGTACTCATCACGCACGCGCTCAAGCAGGGCGGAAAACTGATCGGGTCTTACTGCGCCATTGAAGGCGAGCTTTTCATTTTTCGGGAAGATTATTTCGGGCGAATAGACTTCTGAAGCATTTTTCTGATGGCGAATAAAGAAAGGTGCATAGTAATTAATGCCCAGAAAACCCAAGCCCGCATCATGAATGCGTTCTGCATCTCCGGGCTGGACGTCAATATTCAGGTGTCGGTCTGCTGCCAGCTTGAGTACATCGGCCGGATAGCTTCCTTTGTACATGGCATCAAGGAACCAGCGATTAAGAATGCCGTCAACAAGTCTGGCATCAGCTTTGTCTTCATCCGATGCGTTCTCTGTCGTCAGTACCGGGAAAAATGGCAGAGCAATTCCTAGCCGGCCTTTGTAGCCTTTTACTTTAAAACTCTCCGCTGCTGCTGCGGAGGCCAGCAGAATATGGTTATAGGACTTCAGGGAAGTTTCGAGATAGGGACCAGCAGGAACAATAGGAGGGAGTGTAAGCTCCTCACCTTTCAGCCGCTTCTCGGCCATGATTTTTGTTGCAACTTCAACGGTTGGTTCATTAATCAGTACAAACTGGTCAACCTGATCGGAGAAGTTAGCAAAGATAACCTCAGCATAACGTTGAAACCATTCCACCGACTCCCGGTTTTCCCATCCTCCCGCAGCAGACAGCGACTCAGGCATATCCCAGTGGTACAGAGTTACCAGAGGCTTTATTCCAGCAGCCTCTAAGTCGGTAATGAACTGCCGATAGTGCGCAACCGCACTCAGATTTACGGGCCCCTGCCCGTCCGGGATAATACGTGTCCAGGCGATAGAGAAGCGGTAGCTGTTCAGCCCGAGCTCTTTAAACAGCTGGATATCTTTTAGGTACTGATCACGGTCGTAAAAGTTTATAGCAACGCTCCCCGATATGCCGGGGCCGGCCAGGTGCTTCTCATCAAGATAGTAATCCCATACAGACCGGCCTTTACCGTCTTTATTTGTTGCTCCCTCAACCTGATAGGCAGCAGAAGCTGCCCCCCACAGAAAATTATCAGGAACGTCAGCTGCAGTGGCCATGTTCATCACTGCAGTCATACCTAACGCCAGCATTCCGTTTTTCATCGCTTACTCCTCTTTTGACATAATCAGGCTAACGAAAAATTTTATGATGTCCCGACGGGTAAAACCGGGACGGGCATCATGTATAGCAGCAATATATCATCAACAGATGATATATTGCGTGAGCGTTTTCTTTTTTACGGGTTTGCCTGCATACATCGCCGGTCTCTTTGAGACGCCACCTGCTAAAAGCATGGCGCACTTATGCGACAGGTCAGTGGTTCAGGAATGTTCAGAGACAACGAACAGACGTATAGCCTCATCAGCAATATCAGAGGAAAGAGAGGTGGATTGAGGGGCATCCGGATCGATCAGACCTGGAGTGATCAAAGGCAACGAAATTGCTGAAATCATTAATGCAAAAGTCAGCGAGGGTTGATTACTTCTGATGATGCCTTTCTCCATCGCCAGTCTGATGACGGGCAGACAGCTGTCACGAAACGGCGTAACCAGATGCAGGAGAAGGTATTCAAGCCGTTCGTCGCCCCTCGCCGCCTCGTTCAGCAGCAGCGAGGGAAACTCTGGAATTTCCACGCTGATAGCGGTCAGGTGGCGGATAAACCGGCGAAACCCTTCAGCTGGATTGATACTGAACGAGTGTTCAATTGCACTGATTTCTTCAAGATGATGCCGTTGCTTATCCAGCAGATGTTCAAGAACCGCATTCCAGAGATCGGATTTTGAACCGAAAAGGCGCGCCACCAGAGCCATATCCACACCGGCTTCAGCTGCGATTTTTCGTAAAGATGTACCGTCATAACCATTTTGTGAAAAAAAACGTGTAGCTACGGGAAGAAGCGCATCCCGCCCTGATACTGCCCCGCCGGGGCGGCGACCCCGTACTGAAGGTCTGCTTTCTTGTGAGCTCATGTGATTCCGTTTTTGATAAGCACCGGACCAGGCCGGTGCTTTTTACTGATCAAAATACCATGCCCATTTTACTCACAACCGGGATCTGAAGGTAACTGTCATATTTTCCACCAAAATGAATGATATGCCGGCCTGCATTCCGGCTCACCGGGGTAGCTACCTGCTGTTCACTGACAAATGGCAGAAGCGTTGACGCCGGACCGCCGAGGGAAATACGTTTAATTTTCTCACCTGGCATAAAGGTTCCTCCGGAAGCTGGCAGTTCAATGACGGCAGAGCCAAACCCCATGTCAATACTTGTGGGTATTGGGCGGTGTGCGGCAATGGTCAGCACCAGTTTTTCACCTGCATGATAAAGCATGCTCATCGGCCAGATACCTATTTCCACAGGTACAATCTCCCCAGCGTGCAGCTTCTCTTCACGGGTGTGCGTGTGGAATGGCTCTGTTTCAGTTGACAGCTTGGGATCAAGCGCGCGCTGGGAAACCCTCAGTAGACCGGATGCGACCACCGGTCCTTTCACGCCTTCTCCCAGCAGACGTTCAAACGGTTTTCCGTCTTTACTTCGTTTCTCAACGCCAACCTCAAGCTCCATATCATCAGCCCCCTGGGCTTCAACCCAGAGCTTCAGTTTCATGTAGCCTGTGAGCTCTGTATCCTGCGTGAAGGTAAAGTGAAGCTCCGTTTTTCCTTCACCGGAAACGTCATAGGACAGAGACGCCGGTATGTTCTGACCCAGAGGGCTGAGCTGCGCGCCGGAAGTAATAAACATTTTTTTCAGCTGAGTATGGGGCAGTGGCCAGCTGTCTTCAGTCCGGTCAACAATATCTGTACCGCCGTCATCCAGGACGCAGATACGCACGCGAGGGGTGTTTTCCCAGCCATTGTTATGGCCCTTGAGATAATGGTCAAAAAATGCCAGAAGCTCCTGCGAATAGGCGGGCGTATAAAAATCCAGCCATTCGTTTGTGTTATTAACCCGCAGCCATTTTTCTTCTGAAGCTATCTGACGGTAACCGGCAAACGATCCGTGGGTATGAGCGTGATTGGTATAGCTTGCGACAACGTACGCCGGGATGCTGATACGCTCAAGCCTTGCCTTTTTGTCTTCCCAGTAGGCATCCATCAGCTGTTTTTCCACTATCATCCGGGGCTGATCTTCGACAAGGTTCTCACCGGCGAAAGATTTCAGTATGACTTCAGGAAATGCTGGCGCAGGTATTCCTCCACGATTGCCCGTCTCTCTGAAATGATCGACAAACCCTTCCCAGGGCGCGATAGCCGTGAGATGAGGAGGCTGCTCGGCTGCAATAAACCACTGCGAGACGGCAAGCCAGGAGTTTCCTGCCATCCCCACTTTTCCACTTGACCAGGACTGCTGCGCGGCCCATTCAATAAAATCATAACCGTCTTCAGCCAGCTGCCGTCCCCAGTAAGAGATATGACCTTCAGATTTATAAGCCCCACGTGGATCTGGATTCAGAATAACGTATCCTTCGTTGACCCAGAAAGCCGGATCGGGGCCTTCAAACTTCTGAAGTTCTGAGACCCACTCCAGCGGCACGCCGGAGCGCTCGTGTATATCATCCAGCCACTGACCGCCTATCTCTTTTCCATAGGGACTCCATGCTACCAGGGCCGGGTATTTCCCTTCCGCTACCGGGCGGAATACATCCGTATAAATGGTTGTACCGTCACGCATTTTAAGCGCAACGTCCCGCTCAAAAATGATGTCACAGGGCAGTGGTTTTGCCCCCTCACGCCGGATGGTCCCTTTTTTTAGCAGAGTCGTGCCGGGAGAAAATCCGGGATAGCGAGCGCGGGGAGCATTAAGAGGCAGCGGACGCCGATACCAGACAGAATAAGCGCTGTCGCCATAAATTTTTGTATTTTGCACGATACGATTCCCGTTTGTACTGCCGCTCTGAGCAAATGCCAGTCGCGGCATCATCATATGTGTAACGGCCATTCCCACTGCACCCGCCAGTAGCGAGCGTCGTGAAACTTCCGGGCCAGCTGGTTTCACTTTATTCATCACACCCTCTTTAAATCATCAATTGATGATTTAATTCTAAAGCGGATCGTTTACAAGTCAATCTGCTTGTTGCCGGACCACGATCCATGCCGCATTTTGTGCAAAAAAAGCCAGCTTCCGCTGGCCTGACTTGTTAAATCTCTATGACAATTTTACCCGTATGCTTACCGGCAAGCTGATGCCGGAATGCGTCCTGCAGCTCCCCGAGCGGCAAAACTTTATCAATAACGGGACGTACATCAGAGGCTTCAAAAGCGCGGATCATCTCTTTCTGATGCTCACGGCTTCCAACGGTGATGCCCCGGACGGTTAGCTGCTTGCTCATTATTGCCGCCGTAGGGACTTCTCCGGCAATGCCGGTAAATACGCCAATAAGCGTAATCCGGCCGCCTATGCGCGCTGCGGCAATTGACTGAGCCAGCGTGCCGGGGCCGCCAATTTCAATTACATGATCAACCCCCCGTCCACCGGTGAGCTCGAAGATTTTTTTACCCCAATGCGGCTCTTTACGATAATTAACTACACCGGCAACACCCTGATCACGCAGCCAGGCCATTTTTTCTTCAGAGGAAGACGTGCCCCAGACCCGGGCTCCGGTCATTTTTGCTAGCTGCAGGGCAAAAACGGATACGCCCCCGGTGCCCAGGATAAGAACATCTTCCCCCGGGCGCAGATCGCCTTCGGTAATCAAAGCCCGCCAGGCCGTCAGTGCTGCGGTAGGGAGCGTTGACGCCTCGGCATGCGTCCATCCTGCGGGGGAATGCGTGAAGAAACGGGCGGGACGGACAACGTATTCCGTGGCATATCCATCAATGCCGTCTCCGGGCGTTCGGCTGAAACCGGCGAGTGGGCACTCTCCTTTGTCCCAGTCCGGAAAAAATGTTGATACCACCGCATCCCCGGGTTGAAAATCTGTGACGCCTTCTCCGACGCTTTCGACGGTTCCAGCGCCGTCAGACATCAGGATACGACCCGCCTGCGCGGGCAGGGTACCCGCAGCGACGTTGTAATCGTGAAAGTTAAGCGAGACATTATGAATGCGGACGCGTATTTCACCTTTGCATGGCTGGCCCGGATCGGTAACGTCTGTAAAGGCGATATTATCTACGCCCGCTTCATTGCCAAGGAGTACAGCTTTCATCGTGAAGGTTTTCCCCGTATCCGATAGAGTAAACTATGACTTTAGCCCTCTTTAACGTCCAGGATAAGTACCTACAAAAATGTCTGTATTCTCTGAACCTGCTGATGTAAAAAAAAATGTGCTGTCGACCCGGTTACGTAACGGAGA
Source organism: Erwinia pyri (assembly GCF_030758455.1). Taxonomy (NCBI): domain Bacteria; kingdom Pseudomonadati; phylum Pseudomonadota; class Gammaproteobacteria; order Enterobacterales; family Erwiniaceae; genus Erwinia; species Erwinia pyri. The sequence continues at coordinate 130,983 of NZ_CP132354.1, read as the reverse complement.
AACATTTGATGCGACGTGTCCTTCCAGAAGGCTGCTCAGTCACCTGACAAGCCGGTGGGGAACCCTGACGCTGATAACCCTCATGGATGGTACTCATCGTTTTGGAGAGCTGAAACGTAAAATGGGCGGAATTACCGACAGAATGTTGATAAAAACGCTGCAGGAACTCGAAAGCGCGTCCCTGGTCCACAGAAAGGTTTATCCCGTTTTACCGCCTCATACTGAATATGCGCTCACCGCTCCGGGACGTGAGGCGGCGGCACATATTGAAAGGCTGACCGACTGGATCAGTAACCACATTGACGGCACATGAAGCCGGACGGTGAATTATGTATTGGATGCGACTCTGGCCGGCGCGCGAAATTTTATAAACAATGAAAATAACGCACCGATTACCGCAGCGGATAAAAATACGGTTGAAGTGGTACCCGGAAGATAAGCCATGAACGCGGACAAAAACTGCCCAAGAAAGATAGCCATTGATAGCCGTGCCAGATTTCTTCCACGCACAGCGTTACTGCTGAGCTCGACAATAAGGTGATTTACCAGGGGAACGGAAAAACCGAATCCCAGTCCCAGTGCGATTCCCCCGGGGATCAGGAAAGGCATGGAAGACGCAAAAGCAAAGATCAGATGAGCAAGCGCGTAAAAGCCGAAAGCAATGGATAAGGTTGAAAAATCACTGTAACGGCTTACCAGCTTCGGCATCAGCCAGGCTCCACAGACGGCAACCAGAGAAACAAATGAGAGAAAATATCCCGTCTGAGACTCGGTGTTTCCCATTTTATGCAGGTGCAGGGGTAAGACAACAATGGCGGTAAAGAAGACAATCATGGACATCAGCGCGGCTGCCCAGGTCATCAGAACGGCTGGTGAAGTGGTACCCTGGCTGACATCCATTTTAATCTGTTCAGACTCCGCTCTGTTGTCAGGTCGCGGAACAAACATCAGTACCATCAGCAGCATCAGCCAGGCAAATAAATAGAGCGCGAACGGCCAGCGCCACCCTGCAGCGGCAAGTAACCCGCCGATAAACAGGAATATGACGCCGCCCAGCTCAATCGACATACCCTGCCGCGCAATCATCTTCATACGTTCTGGCCCATTATAAAATACTGAAATCAGACCCGTTCCTGCAGTCATGATCAGCGCCGTCGCCCCTCCCAGCAGGAAGCGATCGGCAAAGACTGTAATGTAACCGGAAAGAAATGCACCGGCTGAACCTAACAAGCCGTACAGGAAAAGCCCGAGGCACAGTGCCCTGTAAAGCCCCGCCCGCTCGATGAATTTACCGGCAAGCGGTCCAAGCAGCACCACTCCCAGAGACGGTAGGGTAACAAGCCAGCTCTCTGCACCTTTCACGTTCAGCGCATCAGAAATACTGGTCAGTCCCGGCACGATTACGCATCCCACCATAATTGTCAGGCAGGCCACGGCCAGAAGCGTAACCCCCCCAATTTTATTTATCTGTAACATAAATTGCTCCATAATGACCGATATTCGGACGATAGCGTCCGCCATTCGGATATAGTATTCTGACTTCTATCCGATGATGTCAATGCGCAAAATGTAAGTTGAAAGTAAGGAGTCTCCATGCCGGCCAAATCTGCTGATTCGGGTACAAGTGTTATCGTTCGGGCAGCTCTGCTGCTGCGGACGCTTGAAGAACATCCTCGCGGGCTGACGATCGCCGCTTTGTCGCGTTATACCGGAATGCCGCGTACGACGGTACACCGGCTGGTCAGTTCACTGGAGGCTGAAGAACTTTTACTGAGTGCGGCAGGTTTTATCCGGCTGGGTCCTGCGCTGACAAGACTTGCGGCTTCAGCGCATACGGATGTGGTTGCTCTGGCGCGTACGCCTATGGAAATGCTGGGGCGCCGGACGCGGGAAACCGTCGATCTCAGCGTTATGCGTGGTGCCCATGCGCTGCTCATCAGTCAGTATGCTTCCGATCAGGAGTTGCGTGTCATTTCACCGGTTGGAACCGCTTTCCCTAGCCACTGTACCGCTCCGGGAAAAGCGCTGCTTGCCCGTCTGGAAGACGAGCAGATAGTATCGTTTTATAGCCATACACCTGAAATCAGGACGCAAAAATCATTAAGCAGCGTGGAAGATATTCTTGCTGAAGTCGCCAAAGTGCGAAAGGCGGGACATGCAGTAGATTATCAAGAACATGCGCAGGGTGTATGCGGCCTCAGCGTTCATATACAGTCTTCCCTGAGCGAGTTGTATGCTGTCTCCGTTGCCGTGCCGTCCCTGCGGTTTGAGGAAAAAAAGGAGTTTCTCATCGTATCTCTGATGAAATGCAAAGCGGAAATTGAAGCTATGATTTCAGGCTGATTATTTTATATAAGAGTGTCAGTAACGTCCGCTTCTGACACATAGCCGCCAGGCTAAGCACGTATCAAATGCGTCATCATTTCAAAGTCGCCGACTGATAAATCGACTTTGAAATCATTGAGCTGATGAGTAGCTTTGGTTTTCGATTCCGCATTCATTACTTTTTTAATTTCTGTAAGAATCAGCAAAGAGATCAGATCCCGGCTTCGCGAATATCATGCGCGTTAATGGCACCGATAACCCGTCCGGCATCAGATGTCACGGGTGCTGCGGATATCTTCCGCTCCTGGAAAAAAGCCAACGCTTCGGCTGCATGCTGACCCGCTGAGAGGGCAAAACCAGGCGAGGTCATCGCATCCTGCACCGGCGCGCTGAGCGTGCCGCCTTTAAGCAGCCAGCGGCGCAGATCGCCGTCTGTAAAAATACCTGACAGCCTGTGCCCTTCGTCCGTTACGGCAACAAGACCCAGCCCGGTACGCGTCAGTTCAAACAGTGCGTCATGTACGGTGGCAGTCATGGTCACCAGCGGGATTTTCGTTTCCGTACGCATAATGTCGCTGACCCGGCACAGAAGACGCGTGCCGAGGCTCCCCGCCGGATGAGTCCGGGCATAATCATGCTCGCTGAAATTGCGTGCCCGCATCAGTGCGATAGCCATGGCATCACCCATAATCAGTGTGTTCACTGCAGAGGAGGTTGGCGCAAGGCCAAGCGGGCAGGCTTCCTTTTCCACGTGAATACTGATGCAGTAATCAGCTGCCTCACCCAGCGGCGAAGCGCTGTTACCGGTGAACGCAATAACGCTGACCGGAAGCGCCTTCAGGAGCGGCATCATCCGGCGAAACTCTGCGGCGTGTCCTGAATATGAAATCAGAACCACGACATCCCCTGACGTAATCATGCCGAGGTCGCCGTGCAGCGCCTCGGCGGGATGAACATAGAACGCCGGCGTACCGGTGCTGGCAAGCGTCGCTGCAATTTTTCGGCCCACATGGCCCGACTTTCCGATGCCACTGACGATAACCTTACCGCTGCAGGCATGAATACAACGGCAGGCCTGCAGGAAATCATCGTCCAGGCGTTGTGTCAGGCTGGCCGCCTCGAGCAGTTCTGTTTCAATTGTCTCGCGGGCCGCGTTGAGTATCAGCTCTTTCATCGGTCACTCTTCTCCAGCAATCAGAACCTCAATACCTTTTTCCTGTAGCTGCGCCAGAACGTCATCGCTAATGTCGCTGTCAGTGATAAGCACATCGACGGCATCAAGACTGCACACCACGTTGGGACTGCGCCGGCCGAATTTGGAAGAGTCGACGAGCAGGACGATTTTTTTTGCGGCATTACACATTGCCTGGCTCACGGCAAAGACTTCATTAAACGTCGTTACGCCAGCATTCATATCGACACCGTCAGCTCCGATAAAGAGCGTATCGAAGCCGAACTGGCTGAAAGCCGACTCGGCAAGACTCCCATGAAAAGATGCTGAAGTACGGCGATAGGTGCCACCTGGCATGAGAATAACCTGATCGTTATCCAGTTCATTCAGCTCAACGACAATGCTCAGGCTGTTGGTCATCACGGTAATATTATTGAATTTCGCAAGGTGCGGCACCATCTGCAAAACCGTACTGCCCGCATCGAATATCAGGGAATCCCCCTCACTGATAAGCGATGCGGCGCGCGCGGCGATGCGTTTTTTCTTTTCCGTGTTGATGAGCGTTTTTCTGTCGATAGGCTGGTCTCCTTCATCGCGGTTAAGCATCACGCCCCCGTACGTCCGGATCACCGCCCCTTCCTGTTGAAGTCGGGTCAGATCCTTTCGGATGGTGGTGCCGGTCGTATTAAAGTGGGCAATAAGCGCTTCCACTGACGTACGCCCGTTCTGCTGCAGGTATTCAAGAATTTGCGCCTGACGTTGTATCGGTTTCATAGAGAGCTCCTTTTCTGTTTCAGAATACCCTTCGCATCCCGTACGAAATGACCATTGATGCAAAAGAGTATCTTTCAGAATGAAAGCTATCATCTTTTATTTGAAATCGCTAACGCCAGGGCTTCACTTAGCGCTTTGTTCGCAGGAAATATGACTTCAGGCCGGATTTCGCTCAGCAATTTGTCGTTCAGGTTGTCTTCGGTATAAGGCCGCGCAAAAACCGTGAGTCCCTTCATCACAAAATTCCCGGTAATTTTTCCATCATCACTGACGGCCATCGCCAGTACCACACGGGGTTTAAAGCGCCCTGCCGAACGGCCAATGCACACCCACCCGCTGTCGGAAAGCGACGCAAGCGCCCGGTTAAAACGGTTTATCTGCAGCCAGCCCAGTGCTATTTGTGTCGTCCACGCCAGGGCGGCCACACATATCAGCGAATTCACAGGATCCATACTTCCTCCTCCTGAAGCCGACAGCCAGCGCTGCCGGCTTTCCTGTCAGAACATTACCTGTCCGCCGGTAACGTTAATGGACTGTCCGGTGCAGTAAGACGCCTTGTCGCTTGCATAGAACAGCAGTACGTTGAGCACATCTTCGTAGTCGCAGCCACGCTTCAGTGGGACCTTGTCGATATAGTGCTGTTCAACCTCGTCAGGGCGGATACCCAGCTTTTCCGCATACTGCGGCAGCAGCGACTGAAACATCGGGGACTTCAGCAGATTGCCCAGCATCAGCGAATGAACGGTGATGCCGTATTCGGCCAGGTCAAGCGCGAGCGACTGCGTCAGCCCGACGCCGCCAAACTTGGCCGCGCTGTAGCCGGAATTGTGTTTGCTGCCGACTTTGCCGGACTTTGAGTTGATCTGAATAATGCGGCCTTTGATCCCGTCCCTGATCATCAACTTTGAAAACTCGCGGGCGCAGAGGAAATATCCCACCAGATTCACCTGCAGTGACAGGTCAAAATCACTCAGTCCGAATTCCGTGATCGGCGCGGCTTTGGCAATGCCGGCGCTGTAAAGCAGCAGGTCAGCCCGGCCTAAATCTGCATCAACCTTACGGGCCAGCGCGATCACGCTCTCTTCATTTGTCGCATCTACCCGAAAGGCCAGCGCGCAGCCTGCGCCATGACGCTCATTGATTGCGCCTGCAACCTTCTTTGCATTGTCTTCATTAAGGTCGGCAACCGCCACCTTATAGCCGGCCTCAGCCAGCCCCTCGCACAGGTAAGCACCCAGCGTCTGGCCACCACCGATGACTACAGCAACCTGATCCATTTTCATCTCCTGATTATTCACTCAACATACGAAACTTCTGGCCCGGTTCAATTGACGCCGGCGCACTGCCTGCGACATGAACGGTGCCGGGAAACTCAGCCTGTCCGGCGCCATCAAACCGCACGGTGATATGACCGAGGTCGCGCAGGTTTTCACGGGCCACGCTGCCAACGGCCGTAACCGGGTATTCCTGTTCTCCAATAGTCAGCACGGAGCCGGCATCAAATGCACTACCGTCGTTCACGTCCGTACGGTGAATAAAGCAGTACTCCGCAATGTCCTGGGGAGCACCCTCCCCGAAGGTAATGATGAAGTTGTCTTCCAGGGACTCGTTCGCACAGGACCCGACAGAAATAAAGGTGGATTCATATACGGTTTTCATAACTGCTCCTGCACTTACTGATAGATAAACCCGGATGCGGCCCAGGCAAGAAGAACCGACGGCGCACCGGTAAGGAAGCGACCAACCAGCACGGAGGGTACGCCTACGCGGACCGTTTCCTGGCGGGCTTCAGCAATCGACAATCCGACGGGAATAAAGTCGCAGGCCGCCTGCGAGTTAATAGCAAACAACGCCGGCAGCGCGAGATAAGGCGGGATGGTCCCCTGCCCAATCTGTACGCCCACCAGTACGCCGATGACCTGTGCAATAACGGCACCGGGGCCGAGGAACGGTGAAAGCAACGGAAAAGAACAGATAAGCGCCAGCGTGACCAGCCCGACCGGGCTGTTGGCCAGTGGCGTCAGGCCGTGCGCGATAAAATCGCCCAGCCCGGAGGCCATGATGATCCCGATCAGGGCTGAGACAAACGCCATAAAGGGCAGAATGGTTTTCAGTACCGTATCGATGGTTTCGCGACCGGCCTGAAAGAAAACGGCAACCACTGACCCCATTCCCATGCCGACTTTCGCCAGAAGTCCGTCGCTCTGCTCGGTGATTTTTTTACTGGTGTCATAGTCGCGGCCTTTGCCTGCGGATGCAGGATCAGGCTGCTGTACAGGCACTGATGAAGACGCACCGTTACCGGCCTGAATGTCCTGCGGGTGTACCCCAGATACATAAATATCTTCCGTAATGTACTGCGCCAGCGGGCCAGATTTTCCGGTGGCATGAATGTTGATGGTGGGGATACGTCGCTTGGGATAAAGGCCGCAGCGCAGCGTACCGCCGCAGTCGATGACCGCCACGCCAATTTCTTCTACCGGTGGCTCGCCTTCTTTAAAGCCGTCAACGGCTTCCCAGCCCGTGACTTCGCTCAGACGGTCAACAATCGCCGGCCGGGTGCCTGCAGTGACGTAAACAATTTTTTTTCCGGGCGTAACGGTAATGTTGAGCGGGCCACCCCAGCCACTTTCGCCCTTTTTAACGGTAATGGTGTCAGTCATCTTTTACTCCGCTCTTATAAACGAACCTGACGGTCGAGTTGCACGCCCATCTTTTTCTCAAAGATGGTCGTGGTGAGATCGGTGACCCAGCCCCTGAAGAAATTTGTGACCATGCCGACCAGCAGATAACTGACAGCCAGCGGCCCCAGCGGCAGGCCAAGCGTTGTCAGGCCATTAGCTATGCCCAGATAGACAAACAGTTCGCCCGGGTTGATGTGCGGAAACAGCCCGTTCATAGAGTGACAGCTGTAGGAGGCGGCGGCGTAATAGCTCGGCTTGTATTTTTCCGGCATAAACCTGCCCAGGCTGTGCGTCATGGGATTACAGAAAACAAAGGTGCCGATAACCGGCAACAGCAGATAGCGTGACACCGGATTACCGGCGCAGCGCTGGGCCAGCGCCTCAATGCGGCGTTGCCCGACAAACACAATCAGAGCATTCATGACAACCAGCAGGCTGATAAGCAGCGGAAGAATGCCGGTCACCATGCCTGTAAAAACCTCCCCGCCTTTCTGAAAGAGCCCGATAAACCACTCGGCTCCGTGTGTGATGCTTTCAATCATTTTGAAACCCCTTCGCGTAGAGAACAGATTCACTTTCTTATTCACTGCGAGAACAAGGTAAATCGAAATGAGAACAATAAAAGCCGAATAGATCACAAAACACTTATAAAATCTTTCATTATGAAAGCACAAATGAAAGCTTAAAGCTTTCATTTGTTTATCGGAAAATAATGAGGGGGGTTACCGGAGGAGTGATAGAGGCAGCAAAGGTTTTGTGCCTTGAGATACCTTTTGCGGGGTAGGTATTACCTAACGGAGTGGTATGTTGAAAGTTATGAAGCTGGCTGTCGCACTGCAGTCAGAAGCGAAAGATTTAATATTTTTCCCTAATTAACCCACTGTTTAAAAATGATTTTTAATAAAGAGTGGGTATGTGTCATGAGCATGATTTATTGACAAGCCACCAAATGAGCTATCAGTTCACTGCCTCAGACTGATGAGTCGACTTTAAATTCATATAGCCGTGCAGCAGATTGATACTGAGTACCATTTTCCAGCACCGCTGACCTGCTCACCATTGAGTGACATACTCTCCTGTTTGTAATGTCAGCTTCTGGCACACAGCGGACTTTCCTTACATAGATGATGCGTCAGGCTGCTAATCACAAAAGTTGTTACAGGGCGCTAACTATTACGCCATGACTGCAAATAAACACCGTTCCAGCCTTTCAGGCAGTTTCATTATTTTTATGAAGCGCTTGTATCCGGCAAACCTGTGAAGCACTGTAGCCTGTAGCATCCGCCGTTTCCCGGATACTCAGTTTCTTTACCTGCCGGTAGTACAGGACTTTCTGATGCCGTTCCTGATCGGCTTGCTTACCCCGGTACTTTCCAATTGTATGAGCCCGCTCGATTCCCTGTTTTTGCCGCTGGCGGCGGCTCAGCCAGTCCTTATGTGACATTGCGGCCATCAGATCGATAAGCATGTTATTGATGGCGGTTATTACTGCGCGGGTGATCGGGTCGGCCTGCGAAGGGTCCTTATCTGACAGTGCCTGCCATGATGTGGGCACATCAAGACTGACAATTCGCAGCTCATGTTGTTCTATCTGTTTTTTTAGCGCCATCCAGTCGCTGTTGCTGAGACGTGTCAGACGGTCTATCTGCTCGACCAGTAAAATATCATTTTGGTGACTGTCCTTCAGTAAGCGTTCCAGTTCCGGGCGCTCAAGTTTTGTGCCACTGATATTTTCCCGGTAGTAACTGCCGATTTTATGCCCTCGCTCCTGAACGAACTGCTCCAGCATCTCTTTAGCACGATCGGCGAACTGATCTTCCGTCGATGCTCTCAAATAAGCTCTGATGAACATTTTTTCACCGTGTTATCGCATGTAGGTTATCGCATTTAATCTATCGCATATAGGTTATGTCATTCATTGTGTGTCGTCACGTTTTGGTTATGGCGTCAGGGTGTACCCTTATGCGATAACCACTTTTGTTAAAAATACCGCATCGAATAATTTATGAGGGAAATTATATGGCAAGGAGGCAGATCCTTTCTCTGTCGGAAAGAGAATCATTACTGGCATTACCGGACGATGAGTTAACGCTGGCCCGAATGGAGTATTTCAGTGAGCATGATCTGGCGCTTATCAGTGCTCACCGTAAACCCGCCAGCCGTTTTGGTTTTGCCGTCCTTCTTTGCTATCTGAAAAATGTCGGCTTTGCCCCGGATAAAAAAATCCCACCCTCTGATGCGCTGCTGAAGCATATCGCCAGCAGGCTAAAGCTTACCGGGGATCTCTGGCCTGCTTACCTTTCCGGCAGGGAAACGACCCGGCGTGAGCATTTAACTGAACTGTACCGCTATCTTGGCGTAAAGGCGTTCACAGGCAAAATACAGCATGACTGTATTAGACACCTGCTGTCGATGGCGACACGCACCGATAAAGGCATTCTCCTGGCCGAAGAGTTACTGGTCTGGCTCCGGCAGAACAACGTGATAATCCCCGCGATTGATGTCGTGGAGCGTACCTGTGCGGAGGCCATGACAGGCGGCGATAAAATCGTATTTCAGACCCTGAATGCCCCGTTAACTCCGGCTCACAGGGATGCCCTGGATCGTTTACTTGAGTCATCAGATAATCAGCCTTCCAGGCTGACATGGCTTCTGCAACCGCCGGGTAAAATCAATGGTAAGAACGTGCTGCAACATCTTGATCGGCTCAGTTGCATTGAATCGCTGGCATTACCTGAAGGTATAGATCGTGCCATTCACCAGAACCGGTTGCTGAAACTGGCGCGGGAAGGCCGAAAGATGAGTAGCCGGGATTTGACCCGATTTTCAGCAGCCCGGCGTCATGCGACTCTGGTGTGCGTGCTTGAAGAAGCCAGAGCAACACTGACAGACGAAGTGATTGAGCTGCATGAGCGAATGCTGAACAGCCTTTTCAGCAAAGCCAAAAGAACACAGGCTGAGCGCCTTCAGCAGACTGGAAAGCTGATCCAGTCAAAACTGAGGCAGTATATCGATGTCGGTCAGGCGCTGTCTGATGCCCGTGATTCCGGTGGCGATCCCTGGCTCGCAATAGAAAACATACTGCCATGGCCTGAATTTGTCGCCAGTCTGGAGGAAACACGCCATCTCGCCAGAAAAAATAATTTTGACCCGCTGCATATTATTACCGAGAAATACAGCACATTACGGAAATATGCCCCGCGCATGTTGTCCGCTTTACAGTTAGTCGCAACCCCGGCAGCGCAACCTCTGGCTGATGCACTGGTTGTGATCAAGGAGATGTACCGGAAGCAGTCACGTAAAGTTCCGGCGGCAGCGCCGCTTGATTTTGTCCCTGAAAGCTGGCGCAAGGTGGTGATTACACCTGCGGGTATTGACCGGCAGTACTATGAATTTTGTGCGCTCAGCGAGCTTAAGGGGGCGTTGCGCTCCGGGGATATCTGGGTCAAAGGCTCGCGCCGCTACAAAAATTTTGATGATTACCTCATACCCGAAAAGGACTTTGACAAACTCACACCGGCGCTGCCACTGCCTGTATCTGCTGATTATCATGAGTACATTACCAGCCGTATGACCCTGCTTCAGTCCAGACTTGAAGAGGTCAATGCCATGGCTGCCCTTGGTGAACTGCCCGATGTGAAAATATCCGACAGGGGCGTAAAAGTCTCTCCGCTGGATAACTGCGTTCCGGCGCAGGTTTCACCGCTGGCAGAGCTGGTTTACAGCATGCTACCGCGACCTAAAATCACGGAAATTCTCGATGAGGTAAACAGCTGGACGACGTTTACCCGACATTTTTCGCATATAAAAAATGACACTATCCGTCCCGATACCCGCCTGCTCCTCACCACCATTCTTGCGGATGGCATCAATCTTGGCCTGACCAGAATGGCAGAAGCCTGCCCCGGGAGCACCAAATCATCACTCGAAGAGATTCAGGCATGGTACATCCGTGATGAAACCTATTCAGCCGCTCTTGCCGAGCTGGTAAATGCGCAGGGGAAAAGACCGCTGGCGGCATTCTGGGGTGACGGAACAACGTCATCATCAGACGGACAAAATTTCAGAACAGGTAGCTCAGGCCGCTACGCAGGGCAGGTTAACCCGAAATATGGGCAGGAGCCTGGACGTCAGTTTTATACCCATATTTCGGATCAATACAGCCCGTTTTACACCTGCATAATCAGCCGGGTCAGGGATTCAACCCATGTTCTCGATGGCTTGCTGTACCACGAAAGCGACCTGGAAATCAGGGAGCATTACACCGATACCGCTGGTTTCACCGATCATGTCTTTGCCCTGATGCATCTGCTGGGATTTGCGTTCTGTCCGCGAATCAGGGATCTCCATGACAAGAAGCTGTTTATCAAAGGGAAAGCTGGCCAATACCCGGCGCTTCAGTCACTGATATCAACAACCGGCCTGAATCTGAAAGAGATCGAAATTCACTGGCGTGAAGTGCTGCGTCTGGCAACCTCGATAAAGCAGGGAACCGTGACGGCATCCCTGATGCTGAAAAAGCTTGCCAGCTACCCCAAGCAAAACGGACTTGCCAAAGCACTGAGGGAAATTGGCCGTATTGAACGAACGCTGTTTATGCTCGACTGGTTCCGCGATCCAGCACTTCGTCGGCGGGTACAGGCGGGACTGAATAAAGGAGAAGCCCGTAACGCGCTGGCGCGTGCGGTATTCCTGCATCGGCTGGGTGAAATCAGGGACCGAAAACCGGAAAATCAGAGCTACCGCGCCAGTGGACTGACGCTGCTGACGGCAGCTATCTCGCTGTGGAATACCGTCTATATGGAAAGAGCAGTCGATGCCCTGAAGCGTAAAGGGGTGAAGATCAACGAGCAACTGCTGTCGCATTTGTCCCCGCTAGGCTGGGAACACATCAATCTGACAGGCGATTATATCTGGAAGAGTAACCGGATACCGGCTTCCGGTAAGTTTCGTCGGCTGAGGCCAGCTAAAGTAGAAAGGTCAAAAAACAACCTTAACGTACAATAATTTTCGATATCCAAACTGACCCCTTTTACACCCCCTCTGCCACTTTTTTTGCTGCCTGCAGGCTGCCAGCCCGAAATTATGCAGCAGATGAACGTCATTTCTTCACTGCTTACGGTTAGCAATGCCGCAGCGGCAAATGCCATCAGACGCCTTCTTGAGATACTGATGGATGTCATGGGTGTCTCTGTTGCAAACAATCTTCACCGCCGTATTGAGAGCGGGCTGAAGTTGTTCGGAGATGACGCTGCAGCCATTAATGCGCTTAAGGCTGTCGGGAACGCTGGCAGTCACGGAAATGATATTACTCACCAGGATCTTGAAGAAGCCTGTCAGGTACTAGAGGCAATCGTTAAAAAATTCTGTCACGTATCACCTGACCTTTCGGATATCGTGGAGAGGCTTGAAACCGCGTTTACAAAGCGGGCATAACATAAAAATTGCAGTGCATATGTATTTCAATTCGAATACAAATGTAATACAATTGTATGTATTGATATGCGTTTGAGGTCGCAATGGCAACACTTCAGGAACACAGGCAAAAGAGGGCACAGGCGCTGGCGCTGGCCATCCTGACTATCGACGATAACTTTGGGCACGTGTTGCCGGTGAATCTTATCCGTCTCGATAAGATAGTCCCTGATGACTGGGCTATTGTACATCCGGCGTGGCGCCAGCATCCCGACCGTGCTTTTCTGGGCATAGATTTTAACTGGCTGGCGAGACGTGTTCAGAATCGGGACAAAATTGATGTCGGTATCTGGTGTGGTGATGAATTGTGCGGCCTTCTTTTTGCCCGCGTATCCCGCCGCCGTATCAACGTCACTTTGCGCTACCTCGAATCTAACCCGTTCCCGAATCCGCTCAGTGGTTATCTTTTGCCGGTAGGGATGATCGTAGCGGAAAGCTTTGCGGAGGCATACGGAGCACAGACGGTAATGGTCAGCCAGCCTGACAGAGCGCTTGTGCCGCTTTACCGTTCGCAGGGTTATAAGCTCAGTGCTGCTGATGAGAACAGAGAAAAGCGTGGCTGCAAAATTCGGGCGAAGGTGTTAGTCAAACGGATGGATGGCTGAGTGTTTTGTGAGCACCTTGTGTGCTAAAATAAACATAACTAAGGGGGGATTATGGCCATACTGAAACTGAAAACTGCTATTGAGCGTAATGCCGGGCCGGCAGCGCCCGATGTGAGCAGTGCTGGTTCTGTCCCTGCCTCTCTGACATACGGTGACTTTACCAGTGAATATCGCGCCGTGCTTGATGAACTGGTTGCTTCACGCCCGGACCGTCATGGCCTGAAGAGTGCTGACAGCGTAAGCAATGTGATGATGCAGTCTCTCATGCGTATTGTGTATGTCGGTCAGCAGCAACGCACGCCTGTTGAACGACTCAGGGAAATGGTGACCGGCTCGGGACGTCAGCGTCGCGATCACAGTGACTGGAAGCCACAGGCTGCTATTGAGCGTCAGTCCGGCATGCTGGCAGGTTCACCGAGGCTGCGACGAATCGGTTAATGTGTAACCCGCTGCGGCGGGTTTTTAATTTTCGCACAAATGTATTTCCTGTGAAATACACGTGTATTACATTTGTGGTTTGTTTTCCGGCTTTTAAGTAAAATGGTTTTGACCATTATTTCTTCAGGTCAAGGCTTTTCATCCTGTCCAGCTCAGTACTGACAGCGCGGAAACCATCTGGATCGCTTCTGCCTACAGCAATCAGTTCAATGATATCTTCTGCCAGTGAATCTGCATCCTTATGTGTCTGTATAAGCTCAACCAGTTTACGCTTTATATCAAAGCTTACGGGTCCTCTCGCATGGTTATATCTCATTTATAGTTCCTCATTTATAAAGTCAGTTGATATTCATAATATTCTGTCAGGTTACTATCGTATACGGTCAGCGGATTAAATCAGCGCAATGTTCACGAAGCTAAAGGAAACTGGTTGCCAGCACTCACAATACGCGTGCAACAGGAATATCCTCCCACCGGGTCGTCCATGCTGGCGAAAGCAGCTCCCGTTTCATTTTCCATTCATTATCTACCCCCTGACGCGCAAACCACAGGTTTCCCAGTCCCGACTGATTTATGCCATCCAGCACTTTCATTAGCTGTGCGCTGTTTGCCCGCGGCTGACTGTCATCAAAGAGGTTCAGCTGACTCACGCCATTCGGCGTGAAGTCATCAAGCATGATGCCCGCCGTCATATAGCGGCGGCCTTCCAGCCAGATGCGGTCAAGCGATCGCATGGCCACCTCAATGATGTCACGCGTATCCTGGGTCGGCAGAGAGAGCTTCTCTCCGGCGCTGTTACCGTAAAATATCTCTCCCTGCGCGTGCGGGGAGGTGCGGATGAATACGCCAATATGACGGCAGAACTGACGTTCTTTTCTGAGTTTTTCAGCCGCGCGCGTCGCGTACTGGCACAGCGCTTCCTGCATAGATGACTTCAGGGTGATGCGCTCACCAAAAGAGCGGCTGGAAACTATCTGCTGTTTTGCCGGGGGCAGTTCCTCAAGAGGAATGCAGGATTCGCCGTTGAGCTCACGCACGGTGCGCTCCAGCACGACGCTGAAGTTTTTACGGATGAGGGCGGGGGGCGCGCTGGCCAGCTGCAGGGCATTTTCTATGCCCATTTGGTTAAGGCGTTTACCGATGCGCCGGCCTACACCCCAGATTTCCTCTACGGGCTGCCTGGACAGAAGGGTTTGAGTGCGTCTGGGATTCCCCGGCATGAGAGCCAGCACCCCGCGGAACTGCTTCCATTCTTTGCTTGCCCACTGAGCGGATTTTGCGAGGGTTTTGGTGGGGCCCAGGCCACATCCCACTGTCAGGCCGGTCGTGGCCAGTACATGAGATCGCAGGCGCCGGCCAAAGTGCTCAAAGTCCTCGCAGGAATCGATGCCTGTCAGATCCAGGAACATCTCGTCGATTGAGTACTGCTCGACCCGCGGCGTCATTTCTTCCAGTGCCGTCATTACGCGCTGAGACATTGAGTGGTATAGAGCGTAATTACTTGAAAATATAAATATTTTCTCAGGATAATGTTCGTTTTTAATCTTAAACCATGGCTCGCCCATTCTGATGTATTTTTTTGCGGTTGCGCTGCGGGCAATAACACAGCCGTCATTGTATCTGAATGAGACTAACTATTAATTATTATTAATTTACTGATTTTTAAATAAATATTTCTACTAACATTTCCACGACTTCAGCTCCATCCACGCTACAAACTTCTCCTGAAGGCCATAGTCAGAGGCAGCTATCAGCCCAAAGCGAACGTCCGGCCTGGAGTGGTTTGGCGATACGGTTAGATCGTACCAATCGCAACATCACGTCCTGGCCGATTTGTCAGAATTGCGCTGGCGATGACATCAAACAGATAATCGCTGCGCGCGGAGTACGAGGCCTGATCGCCAATCCAGCCTAGCGCCCCAAT
Source organism: Erwinia pyri (assembly GCF_030758455.1). Classification (NCBI taxonomy): domain Bacteria; kingdom Pseudomonadati; phylum Pseudomonadota; class Gammaproteobacteria; order Enterobacterales; family Erwiniaceae; genus Erwinia; species Erwinia pyri. The sequence goes on along the minus strand of NZ_CP132354.1, from coordinate 115,587 downwards.
CAGCGCGAACATATCGCTGCCTGTCATATTCTTGTCGGCCCTTCCCTCAGCTTGTGCGCGCGTCAAGAGGCGTGTGCCAGCGCTGCGCAGGTTTTCACATGAAGCATGCAAGGCTGAACTGGCGTCTGAAAGCGCAGTGGCCATCAACGTGACTACCCCACTATAAATCCGAACAAACGCCACCGCATCGCGCAGCCAGGCAACCAGCGCTTCATCAGCGGAAGAGGCAGATTCCAGTACGCCAGCCTTTCGCGTCAGCTCTTCGAGGGTACTCCTCAGCAACGTGTCGAGTAGCGCATCTCGCGTAGGGAAGTGCCGGAAAAGGGTGGCAGGTCCTACCCCAGCTTTGCGAGCAATATCGCGCATTGATGCGTTTGCACCATCCTCGGCGACGACGGCCCGCGCAGTCACAAGCAGGTGGTTATAGTTTTCTTTTGCATCAGCCCGCATAAACACTCCTTGACAAACGGATCGGTGATCCAGAAGATGTGGATCCCTGATCCTTTTATTGTAGCGCCGCTGCATTAGGGACGACAACAAGGAGTGACACATGCGTTATAAAATTTTTGGGAAGCATACTGGCTTGCGAGTTTCCGAACTGGTACTCGGGACGGCGAATTTCGGTGTGGCTTGGGGCGGCCACGGGGCCGATCCGGATGAAGCGCGCCGTATTTTCGACACTTATGCCAGCGCAGGTGGCAACTTCATTGATACAGCCAACGGCTACCAGGATGGTCAGTCAGAGCAATTTGTTGGCGACTTGTTGAAAGGCCGAAGGGAAGAGTTTGTCATTTCAACTAAATTTGCTGTCAAGACGGATGCAAACTCAGGCATTCTCGCAACAGGCAACAGCCGTCAGGCCATGGTGGCATCGGTTGAAGCCAGTTTGAAGCGGCTCAAAACTGATCGTATCGATTTGTACTGGGCGCATGTGGATGATGGCGTGACGCCTATGGAAGAGATCATGCGAGGCTTCGATGACCTTGTACGGGCCGGTAAAATTTTGTATGCCGGTCTTTCCAATTTTCCTGCTTGGCGCGTTGCACGCGCCGCGACTATCGCCGAATTGCGCGGCACCGTACCAATCGCGGGCATTCAAGTCGAGCATAGTCTGGTTCAGCGCGCGACTGAACAGGACTTGATTTCCGCCGCAGCCGCGTTAGGTCTCGGTGTGGTGGCTTATTCGCCGTTAGGCGGTGGTGTCCTCACAGGGAAATACCGCAACCAAAATATGGAAAGCCGTCGTAACGACGCGTGGGGCGGCGCCGGATTTCAACCCGAGAATACACCGCAGCGCAGCGCGATTATTGATACCTTACTCGCGATTTCCCATGAGGCGGGGGTTACCCCTGGTGAAATCGCCGTCGCGTGGGTCTCCGCTAAAGGGTCATTGCCGATCATTGGCCCGCGTACGCTGCTCCAACTTGAGAGTAACCTTGCTGCGGCAAAAGTTGCCTTGTCGCTTGAGCAAGTAGCGCGTCTCGATCAGATTAGCGCGATCCCACGCGGTTATCCTTATACGGTACTTGACGATCCACGCATCAAGGATCTCATCACCGGTGGCAAGTTCGATGAAATCGATGCGCCGCTGTATTCCGTAGGCTGATCAGCAGGCCAGCGCAGCTACTGCCTCGCGCTGGCACAATCCCAAGCCGTTTCGGGGTAAGCCAAGCTTGTTGATAAAGGGGGGGCTTTTGGCCGGTTTCTGCTGGTGCCGAAGGGTAGCTTTGCATCGGTAGCTGCAGGTCAAACCGTTACCACTGACCTGGACATCCGAAGGCCGTGTTACTAACAGTCGGTATCACTCAGATCATTGTTGCTGAGCACCACTACAGGTTTACCGCGCAGGTCAGGGCGGAACAACGCCTCGCAGCTGGCGTAAAAGGAGTTGACGTCGGCCAGTCCGAACATGGGCATGATTACCTCCCACGCGCCCGGGTGCTGTTGAAGAACCAGGTGACGACGCCGAGCAGCTGCAGTTCCTCAGGATAAATCACCGCGTAAGCCTGATTCATCGGCAACAGGGCGAGGCGGGGATGCAGCTGCAGGCGCTTAACTGTGAACTCGCCATTCACCTCAGCAACAACTATGTCGCCGTGTGACGCTTCCTCGGCACGGTCGACCACCATGACATCGCCATCAAACAGCCCGAGATCCTGCATGCTGCTGCCGCTGGCACGAACAAAGAACGTTGACGCCCGTCTGCGGATGCAAAGTTCGTTGAGGTCGAGTTCTTTTTCGACGTAATCCTGAGCAGGGGAAACCGATCCGACCAATGGCAAAAACAAGTACCGATTTATCATGGTCACCGATTTTACGCGTTTTCTCGCGTGGGATGTGCTGACCAAGGAACGCCTTGATATCGAGTTGTGTGAGCTGTTCCGGGAGTATAGCTTCTTTTTGCCGCTCGTTGGCTTAGAAAAGGCCATCTTGGGCAGTGAACACCCCGCTGATGTCAAAGCAGCCGAGAAAATGGGCAAGCTCTTCGACCTCATTAAAATCCATAACAATTTGAATAGTGCAGAAGATATTCATGCCCTCAACGTTTTTCTCACTCGCCTGCTGTTCTGCCTTTTTGCTGAGGATACCGGTATTTTCACTGAAGGGCAGTTTACCGCGGCCATTCAAGGCTACACGGAAGAAGATGGAAGTGACCTTGACCATTTCCTGAGTTTGCTATTTGCCGTTATGAACAGTCCCCCAAAGAGTGACTTCCGTAAGCAATTACCGAACCATATGTCTGCTTTTCCCTATGTTAACGGCGGGCTATTCGCGGTGGATGAGCACATTCCTAATCTCGGCTTGAAAGGCCGCCGGATTTTACTGGAGTGCTGTTTGATGAACTGGGGTGATATTAACCCCGATATTTTCGGCTCCATGTTCCAGGCCGTCATTGACGTAGAGCAGCGTGGCAATCTTGGGCAGCACTACACCTCTTATAGCAACATAATGAAGGTGATCCAGCCTCTGTTTCTCGACCGACCCTTTGAGAGCCGAACTAGAAAAGAGTAGTACCAGTGCCAATGGCCTTAAAAAGCCGTTAGTTAGAATAGGCAACATCAAGGTTTTTGACCCTGCATGTGGCTCGGGCAATTTTTTGATCATTGCCTACAAGGCACTGCGTTTATTAGAAATAGACATTATCCGGGCATTGCAAGAGTTGGATCCACAACAGGGATTCAACATCACTAATCTCCACCTCGACCAGTTCTATGGAATTGAGATCGACGATTTCACCTGTGAGATTGCCCGTCTGGCACTGTGGCTGGCAGAGCATCAACTCAACAAGCAATGGGAGCAAATCTTTGGCTATGCACCACCCGCGCTGCCATTACGCTCATCGGGGAAAATCCAAGGGGGTGACAGTCTGGTACTAGACTGGCATACCGTTTGTCCCAAGGGTAAAGAGGATGAAGTTTATGTGATCGGCAATCCACCGTTTCTAGGTACGCTAGGCCGTACTGACGAACAGCGAATGAATATGCAGGCTGTGTTTGGTAAGATGACACTAGGCTATTTAGATTTTGTCGCCTGCTGGTTCTGGAAAGGTGCACAGTATATTAAGAATTCCCGCGCTGAACTTGCTTTGGTGTCGACCAACTCGATCTGCCAGGGTGACCAGGTGGCCACTCTCTGGCCTCCTATTTTCGCTCTTGGGTTGAATATTCACTTCGCTTATCCGACGTTCGCCTGGGCTAACCATGCCCGTGACAAGGCAGCGGTTCATGTAGTTATTATCGGACTATCTGCACAGTCAAATACACGACGTTTGTTCCAGCGAGTCGAAGGCGAATGGCATAGTAGTAACGTCAGCAATATCAGCCCCTATCTGGTTGAAGGACGTAATATTGCTATCATCGCAAGAAGCAAGCCTTTGGTGAGCAACATCCCACCTCTTTTATTTGGCAATAAGCCTACGGATGGCGGTCATCTGCTCCTGACCAGAGAAGAACGCGATGAGTTGGTAAAGAAAGAACCTCAAGCCGAGCGATGGCTCAAAAAGGTACTGGGGGCTGCTGAATTTTTGAATGCCAAGGAGCGGTGGTGTTTGTGGTTGGTCAATGCTAATGATGAAGATTTACAGACTATGCCTGAAGTACAGAAAAAAACAGCAGCTATTCGGCAATTACGTCTGAAAGCTGGTCATCCAGCTGCACTAAAAATGGCTGAAAAACCACATATTTTTATACAGGTAAGCCAACCAACCTCCGGAAATTACATTCTTGTGCCATCAGTTTCATCTGAGCGTCGAACTTACGTACCTATAGGTTTCTTTGATGCCAATGTAATATCTACCAATAAAAACTTCATCCTTCCCAATGGCACTTTATATGAGTTTGGCATCCTCACGTCGATACTCCATAACGACTGGATGCGCTTAGTAGCGATGCGTTTAAAAAGTGATTACAGCTATGGCAATAAAGTCGTTTACAACACCTTTCCTTGGCCAACAGTGACACCAGAACAACGTGAAGAGGTGAAACGACTGGCTGAAGAGGTCTATCTGACTCGAGACGACTTCCCTGGTCGTACCCTCGCGGAGCTCTATGGCGATAAGCCCTTTAGGGATGCAGCTGATCGCCTGAGTTTTCTGCTTGCACGGTATGAAAAGTTGACGAATCAATAGCCGCTGACACGGCTTACTAACAAATTTCAGATGATGGGTGCGGTCGGTTGCCGCGTCGCCCATCCTCCACGAAACAGGTGTGGCTATGGAAAATATACTTAACGTCAGTTATGCCCAAACGGGGCAAAGCACAGCACAAAAAACCATGGGCATACGCGAGATGCAGGCCCGCGTGTTCGAGCAGCGCAACAGCCCCTACCTGCTGCTTAAAGCGCCACCTGCCAGTGGTAAATCGCGGGCGTTGATGTTTCTGGGGTTGGACAAGCTGATCAACCAGGGGGTACGTAAGGTCATCGTAGCGGTGCCAGAAATGTCCATCGGATCTTCGTTTAAAGACACCCCTCTCACCCAATACGGCTTCTTTGCTGACTGGACGGTAGAGCCTGAGAATAACCTCTGTATCGGTGGAGGGGAAAAGGGAAAGGTGGCCGCTTTTCGTCGTTTTATGCACGGTGATGGTCAGATCCTAATCTGCACTCCTGCCACCTTGCGCTTTGCTTTCGACAGTATGGATGTGGCTATTTTTGACTACTGTTTGGTGGCCATTGACGAATTCCATCACGTTTCTGCCGATGAAAACAGCCGGCTAGGTGCTTTACTCGATGCGCTGATGAAGCTGCCTCATGCGCACATTGTCGCCATGACGGGCTCCTATTTCCGGGGCGATACCGTTCCTATTTTGCTACCAGAGGATGAAGCCCAATTTACTAAAGTGTCTTACTCCTATTACGAACAGTTAAACGGCTATGAACATCTGAAATCACTCGGCATCGGTTATCATTTTTATCAAGGCCGCTATATTAACGCTTTGCCCTCCGTGCTCGATCCCACAAAAAAAACCATCATCCATATCCCTAACGTCAATTCCGGCGAGTCCACCAAAGATAAGCACACGGAGGTTGATGCCATATTGGATGCTCTGGGTGACGTGGAGTCTCAAGATCCGGTATCCGGCGTTTATCGGGTTAAACGTAAAGGAGATGGCAAACTTTTGAAGGTCGCTAACCTGGTTGATGACAATGTGGCTGAACGGCCCAAGGTGCAGGCATATTTGCGCAACATTGCAACTGCAGACGATATAGACATCATCATTGCCCTGGGAATGGCAAAAGAGGGATTTGACTGGCCGTATTGTGAGCATGTATTGACTATCGGCTATCGGAGTTCTTTGACTGAAGTGGTGCAGATCATTGGCCGCGCAACACGTGATTGCAAAGGGAAGACGCATGCCCAGTTTACTAACCTGATCGCACAGCCTGATGCCCAGGATGATGACGTGAAAGTATCGGTCAACAACATGCTCAAGGCCATCACTACCTCACTGTTGATGGAGCAAATCTTGGCACCCAGCATCCAATTCAAGCCACGTTCTCAATGGAATGGAGAAGATCTCCCTCCAAACACGCTAATTATCGATGATAAGGTGGCCCCGGTATCGAAAAAGGTGCTCGATATTCTTAACGGCGATAAAGAAGAGATCATGGCGACCCTGATGGCTAATGAGCAACTCGTTAAGGAAGCAGTATCCAATACTCTGCCAGCAGAGTTAATCACTCAGGAGGCCTTACCCGCAACCATCCAAAAAATGTATCCTGATCTGACGGATTATGAACTGGAGCAGATACGGTCTGGCATCCTGCAGAGCCTTTACATCAATAAGCACGGAGTATTGGTAGATGAGAAGGATGTCCCGGAAGGCGCGGATAGCGTGGGTGGCCCCTCCCCAGTCAACGACCCGGATGAGATAACGGTTAGCAGGCAGTTTTTGAAGATGGGTGAGAAGTTCATCAACATCGAAAATTTGAATATCGACCTGATTGAGACAGTAAACCCATTCCACGGTGCTTATGAAATTCTCTCAAAATCAGTCACCGTGGCAATGCTCAAAACCATTCAAGATGCTGTTAGCGCAAGCCAGGCCCAAGTGTCAGAGGATGAGGCCACTATTCTATGGCCGCGGATCCAAGACTTTGCCCGCCAACACCAACACCCACCAGAGCTGACATCGAGTGACCCGTTGGAGGTGCGCTACGCCCAAGTGCTGGCCTACCTTCGCAACAAAAAACAGGCGCAAATGGCAAAGCAGGGAAGCTAACTCATGATCAGTTTGCACTCTACCCAACCTAGGAAAAAGATGACACTCGACGATATTTTCGCGGCGGAAGATGTATTTGGGCTACTGGATGTCATAGCTCTGAAGTCCAAGACAGGCCCCACGGATCTGAACGGTAGCCAGTCGAGAGCATCATGACGTTTGTTGATAGTTATGGCCGTGCACCGCAAAACACACCAAATGCCACAATGAGTGAGAAATCACTAACACGGCAGCTTAATACAATTCGGGCAAATCCTGAACAGTACAAGATATTGCGTGAGAGGGATCGCCATGGGCTGCTGTCAGGCGCTTATGTGAATCAAAATCTGAGTGAAACGCCGGAGGTCGAGCTGGCTTCTCTCCCAGAGATAAGCAAGTCAGAACTGGTAACCTCATTGGACGATATTTTTGCTGATGATGACTTAGGTTTGCTGGATTTTAATGCCCCTGAAATTTTCACTATCAAGCATGTTCCCGTTGGTAAGAAGGACCTCCCTGATGAGATTGCCAGGCGTCAGCCTTGCCCCGACTTTGAACGTTTTTCTCCCTTGTTCGCGCGAGTACATAAAGGATTTCGGGATGGGGTATTTTCCTTTATTCGTTATCGTAATGAGCACAAATTCCAGGAAGGTGACTTTTTTATTCTCAGCGGGGTGATGGGGTATGTTCATCGTGCAGGTGAGCGGCTTGAGCAGTACGATACCTATAATGCCCGCCTGCATCTGGTGTTTGAGAATGGGACTGAACTCAACATGCTCTACCAGTCCCTGACCCAGGGCCTTGTTCGTGACAAGGAAGGGCGTAAGGTGGAACTTAATAGTCAGCAACTGATACCCAGTGATGCGCCTGTTCCGAGTGGGTTCGTCTACGTGCTGGCAACCAGGAGTACAGATCCTGCACTTACACCTTACATCCGTGATCTCTACAAAATAGGGTTTACCGAGACCACTGTGGAGAAAAGGATCGAGAATGCCGCCAAAGACAGAACCTTTCTTGAGGCGCCGGTTAGGATTGTTTTTACCACTCAATGCTTCAACATGAATGCCAACAGGCTTGAAGCACTTGTGCATGGCTTCCTAGCCAAGCAGCGCCTTAATATTACGCTAAGGGCGGTTAACGGCAGTACCTACACGCCCAGAGAGTGGTTTCATAGCCCTTTGGCCACGGTACAAGCTGTTATCAAATACATTCTGGACGGCACCATCTCTGAATACCGGATGGATAACACTACGGGCAAGATAGTGCAGAAGAAAAAGCTTTAGACGTTACCGGGAGTTGTAGCTCCACTGAGAGTCAAGTCCCGGTAACAATACAGACAAATGAATTTTTAGGCTTCTAAAGTAGCTCATTTTAAATGGGGCAGTAAGTACATTAAATTTCAATATAAACAATTAATTAATCTCTTAGCGTACGTTTTCGTTCCATTGGCCCTCGAACCCCCTGTACGATGGAGCCAGAATGTACTGCTAATCGCATTTTTTGATTTTATAGGGAATCTTTCAGCATTTTCTCCGTTTTCAGGCTTATAGCCTGAATGCTCAGATGATGAGCCATTTCCCGAATGAAAACTAAGTAAGCTACCTGTGTCAGTTCTTCTGGCGTGCATGCGCGGGCTGTATACGAAACACTGTCAGCAAGTCGGTTGAATACCGATTCAATCTCCGTATCAGTAATAAGATTAGCGCCGTTAAAATACCGGTTACTGAGCGTACACAACAGATCGTCCTGACTGGTAGCATTGCCATTGACCGGTATGAGCCTTTTATCCGCTTCGATAATTTCTTCGGTCAGATATATCATCATTTCAAGCGCATAGGAACCCAGCTGCCCGCTCGTGACTATTTTTTTTAAAACATCGTCGTAACCTGCCGCAGTCGTAATTGATACACCGGCGGATGCCCATAAAAACTGGGTCTGATGCGCTGAAACAGAAAATTCGAATTCATTCATAATGTGCGTCCAAAAATCGAATAGGTAGATCGTTTTAGGTGGGCAAACCGGAGTATAGCCAGGAAAATAACCGAACCGGGTATTCATTGCGCCAGGGGATTCTGGTGAAAGAAGCTGAGCAATGAACCACTACGCACCGGTGCTGTTTATAGCCGTGCAGCGTCAACGGCGTTTCATCGCGCGCCGGCAACGATATTGAATTGCTTAAGTTGGGCCTGCATGGGCAGGAGACAGAGAAAGCATCCGGCGCGACCTTCAGTGCCATGCCGGATATTTATCAGGCATCCGGGGTGAACAGTTTATTAATGAAATTGGTTGCCGTTCTGATGCCTGCGACGGTAATGGTATGCGATACGTTTTCTTCAAGGCTGAGTTCAACCTTAACCCCTGCTGCACAGAGTGCCTCAGCCGCTTTTTGACTTTCAGTCCAGCCGATCACCTGATCGGATTTACCATGAATCAATAATGCCTTAGAACCTGCAATGGGCTGTAATGGTTGCGGGGATGCGAGTCGTCCCGAGAAAGCCACAACGCCCGCAAACGGATAGCCTCCCCGAACTAACGCATCCATAGCCATTATCGCCCCCTGGGAAAAGCCTGCCAGCACAACACGATCCTTTACAGGATTAATGCCCAGTTCCCTGAACAGGTCAGTTAACGTTGAATCAAACGTTTCACGGGCCGCGGCTATACGCGCCGGACGGCTCTCTTCAGTAATACCACTCACACTGAACCACTGAAAGCCTGGGCCCATGTCAAAGACAGACGGGCCATCCGGTAAAACGATGAAGGCATGGGGCATCGCCTGCTGCCAGTGTTCCGCCACCGCTTGCAAATCACTGCCCCGGCTGCCCACTCCGTGTAACAGGACAATCAGATCCCTGTTCATCATTTTTCCTCTAATGCGTAAGCACGCATATCAGGCCCTTCGGGCACGATACCGGCAGGGTTCAGGGCGCGGATTGAATAATACCCCTGTTTGATATGGTCAATATTCACCGTGCTGCTTATACCGGGTATCGTCAGGACCCGACGGGTGTAACGGTCAAGATGAGCGTATTCCCTGAGCTGGCGAAGATTGCACTTGAACAGGCCATAATAAGCCGCGTCAAAACGGATAAGCGTGACAAACAGGCGAATATCAGCTTCGGTAAATGCATCACCACATAAAAAATCACGTCCGTCAGCAAACCGGAGTTCCAGCTTATCCAGCATACCGAACACATCCTTTACGGCTTCAGTGTAACTGACCTGCGTGGTGGCAAAACCCGCACGGTAGACGCCGTTATTCAGTAAGGGATAAATTTCGGCATTCAGACTTTCAATTTCGCTCTGAAGCGAAGCTGGACTGAGGTCAATATTCGTCCGGGCGAGATCGCCAAACCCACTGTTAAACATACGTACGATATCGGCAGACTCATTGTTCACGATCGTGTGAGTTTTCTTGTCCCATAACACAGGAACCGTTGCCCGCCCGGTAAACGTGTCATCTGCCCGGGTATAAAGCTGATGTATCCATTCAGCATTATTCAGCCTATCCCGGTCAGCACCCGGATAGTCGCCAAAATGCCAGCCTTCATCCAGCAGCCAGGGTTCGACAACCGATACGCTGACCACGTCTTCCAGACCCTTCAGTTTACGGGCAATCAGCGTGCGGGAAGCCCAGGGACAAATCAGCGCCACGTAAAGGTGGTACCGCCCGGGTTCTGCGATGAAGCCCGCGTCACCGGTGATACCTGCAGCGCCGTCTGGCGTTACCCAGTGGCGAAAACTTGAGGTCTGACGCACAAAGCCGCCTTTTTCATCGGTGGCCTGCACCGGATGCCATTCTGCCGTCCATTTTCCGTTAACCAGCATGGTGCCTTCCTCAACCTTTGAATGAAGTGGGTTTTAACGCGTATTTACCATCACCGGTTAAGGCGAGCACAACCAGGCCCACGATCCAGAACGCCGGAAATTCCCAGCCGCCGTTCGGGTTAGTGAAGAAAAAGCCCGCCGGGCCATGTACTGTGACGATAGCACCCAGTAGAACAGGGATCAGCACTACGGCAACCACGCGGGTATAAACGCCAAGGATCAGCGCAATAGCACCGACAAGTTCAACGGTCATCGTCAGATAGGCAAGACCGCCGGGCAGTCCCAGGGAAGCAAAGAATTTTGCGGTGCCCGCTGGCGTAAAGACAAAAAACTTCAGGCCGAAATGCGCCAGAAACAGAATGCCTAAAGCCAGGCGCATGATGAGTGCTGCATAAGGTGTGGTGCGGTGATCGAACATTGTCTATTCCTCTCATTAGTTGATGAGAGAAAGGTACTACTTTTCTGATGTGGTGATTATCCTGACAGAAAGAGCATGTTTATTTCCAAAATGGAAATTATAGCCAGTTCTCTTCCCACTTCGGCTGGCCAGCAAATGACTCCGCCAGAAAATCGATGAATGCCCGGGAACGCTGCGCAAGATATTTCGCCGGCGGATAAACAGCATAGAGGCCGAGCGGCGGGGCCTCATAACGGGAAAGTACCGGTACAACCGACCCGCTTTGCAGTGCTTCACCAGCTACAAAAGCAGGTAGTCGCGCAATACCCAATCCTTCAAGAGCTGCACGCAGGCAAACTTCCGCGTTGGAGAACTTCATTCGCCCCCGGACTGGCTGTACATGCAACGCCCGTGTTTCGTCGAGGAATGGCCAGACAAAGGGATCCCGGAAGTTGGTATCCACAATGCAGTCATGTTGAGAAAGCTGGTCCCAGTGTGTCGGGCTGCCTTTCTGCTGCAGGTAAGCTTTTGACGCGACCATCACGATGCGTATATTGCAGAGCTTACGTGCTATCAGGTTGCTGTCAGTGAGATTGCCGATACGCAGCGTTAAGTCGAAGCCCTCATTAACCACATTTACCAGGCGGTCAGCAAAGCTGACATCCAGCTCAATATCAGGATAACGGCGGGCAAAAGCAATCAGATGCCCGGTGAGCTGGGTCGAACCGAAGGTGACCGGGGCCGAGATCCTTAATAAGCCAGAGGGGGTTTTAGAGGCGTTAAGAACGTCATCATTCAGCGCATCATATTCTGCCAGCAAGGGGCGAATACGTTCGTAATAGGCCAGACCAACTTCAGTGGGTTTTAAGGACCGGGTGCTGCGGCTGAACAGGCTGACGGCCAGTTCATTCTCAAGTCGGGTGATCAGTTTGGATGCCTGGCCGTGGCTGGTCGACAGCCTTTGTGCGGCGGCGGTAAAACTGCCTGTTTCCATCACGGCAATAAACATGCGATCGCAGTCGAGTCTTTCCATCTTCCTGTCCACTGAGCGTCAAATTTCTGTCAGCTACCATAGCAAATTAACCGGCAAGTCCTACAAAAAAGAGCCTAACAAATACAGTGTTTATAAAACCTGCCCAGTGCGCCCGTTTTTCTCGTTACTTACTTAATTTAAGGTAGTCATATAAATTAATCTGCATTTAATGTTATCTGACAGGTATTATGCATGGCTGGCAAATTACCACTGCGTACCCCGAAGAACGCCTGCAAGTCCGGTACCTGAATGCCTTTTATCCGGTACATGCCGCGGTGCGGGAGAATTAAACGGGCACGTAATTGAACGCGGCAAAAGACACACTACGGCGCATATTTCATGCAGGCGTGCGTATATTCAGGGACATTCGTAATGCTGAAGCGCCTACCGGCGAGCAATGTTTCTCCTGGCCGGTTAAAGTAATCATGCCCGTCTCTATTTTAATTCCACTTTTCACCTGTTTTTTATACAAAATTTTCAGGCGTGATATGTGCCTTTCTCTTTAGCGGTGTGCGCTGCCAGCACGTCCATTAATGCAGGAGACAAACAGTCATAGGTTTCCAGGCCAAGCTTGTTCAGGCTGCTTCTCACCTCATCCATCTGTGATACCGGAGCACCACTTTCAATAATTGAAGAAACAAAGGCCGCGAATGCAGGAGCCGCCCAGCCTGACTGTTCAGAAAGCTCAGTATGTACGAAATTCAGACCGTGGAAAGCATGGTCTTTATTTTCGATACGACCATACATGTGCACACCACATTCTTTACAGGCGTGACGCTGAATAGTAGCGCTTTCATCAACAATCTTGAGTTTTTCCGGATTGGCAATAACACTCACTTTTTCGCGCGGAACTACCGCGATTATCGCGAAAGTCGCACCTGCAGGTTTCCAACATTTGCTGCATCCACAGGCATGATTGTGCATCGTTTGGGCCTGAACGATAACTTCAACTGGATGACGGACGCAATGACACTTCAATGTCCCGCCAGAAAAGTTTTCGTCCGCTGGTTTGAAACCATTATTAATTGCAGGGTGCAGGTTGATATGAGCCATGGCAGTTTCCTTATTGATAATATAAAAACGTGCTGCTGAATATAAGCCAGCACGCTTCAGCTCTGGGATAAAAGCGATTAGTAATGAATGACGGTACGGATTGATTTGCCCTCATGCATCAGATCAAAGGCGTCGTTAATCTTTTCCAGCTCCATGGTGTGTGTCACGAAAGGCTCAAGTTCGATGTCTCCTTTCATCGCGTCTTCAACCATGCCCGGCAACTGAGTTCTGCCTTTAACGCCACCAAATGCGGAACCTTTCCACTGACGACCTGTGACCAGCTGGAATGGACGTGTTGAAATCTCTTTCCCTGCGCCGGCCACGCCGATAATCACGGACTGGCCCCAGCCGCGATGAGAACTTTCCAGCGCAGCCCGCATTACATTGACGTTACCGATACACTCAAACGAATGGTCAACACCCCATCCAGTCATTTCAATAATCACTTCCTGAACAGGCTTGTCGAAGTCGTTTGGATTCAGGCATTCAGTGGCACCGAATTTCCTGGCCAACTCGAATTTAGCCGGGTTGGTATCAATGGCAATGATGCGACCGGCTTTAGCCTGACGAGCACCCTGCAGGGCAGCCAGGCCGATACCACCTAAACCAAAGATGGCAACTGAATCGCCTTCCTGAACTTTTGCGGTATTGTGAACAGCGCCGATACCAGTTGTGACACCACAACCAAGCAGGCATACGTGTTCGTGGTTGGCTTCCGGATTAATCTTCGCCAAAGAGACTTCTGCAACGACGGTATATTCACTAAAGGTTGAACAGCCCATGTAGTGGAAAATTGGCTGACCGTTATATGAGAAACGTGTGGTGCCATCAGGCATTAGACCTTTACCCTGTGTAGCGCGAACGGCGACACAGAGGTTGGTTTTTCCTGATTTACAGAACAGACATTCTCCACATTCAGCAGTGTAGAGAGGGATAACGTGATCGCCAGGCACGACGCTGGTCACCCCTTCCCCGACTTCTACCACCACGCCCGCGCCTTCATGACCCAGTACGGCCGGGAAAATACCTTCCGGATCGTCACCAGACAGCGTAAAGGCATCGGTGTGACAAACGCCGGTATGGGTAATTTTAACTAATACTTCACCAGCGCGAGGTGGCTCAACGTCGATTTCTACGATCTCGAGCGGCTTACCTGGACCAAATGCAACTGCGGCACGTGATTTCATAGGGGGTCCTTTAAAGGTTTAGGCACAGACAGGCTGCTTCTGCATCCTGTCCAGGATATTGATTAATTAGCGCAGATACGTCCTTATCAGTGAAACGGCGTCATCAATTGATGCATCTCTCGATTCTGCTGTGGTATTAACGCTTTTGAGTTCTTCCCGCAGGTGACTTTCCAACACTCCCGCCATCAGACCGTTTACTGCGCCCCGTATAGCAGAAATTTGTTGAAGCACCGGACTATAGTCATCCCCACGTTCCAGGGCCAATTCCAGTGCTTCCAGTTGACCGCGTACACGTTTAACGCGAGCAAGGACTTTCTTCTTTTCTTTTGGTGTATGTGGCATAGGCGTTCACCTTATGGATAGTGGGAGGGGGTATATCTTCATACTGTAGGGGGGTATAGTATATTTACATTTAAATAAGAGGAAAAAGTCTACAAGACACGTGCCTGTAAATTTATTTCTCTTAAGAAACAATCAGGAAATTTATTTGAACTGTCATATACGGGCACCATTTAGTAATGGCATGTGATTATTATATAAACAAATACGAGAAAAAGGATAATTGCGGAGTCAGGCGAACTGACAGGCTTCCGCGTTTCTGATGCGTCAGGGTATTAGTTAGTCCGCTACAGGCACTAAGTACCCTCAGGGAAAGCCAGGGGCAGTATTGAGCGACGAGCAGATATAGTGGCTTAAAACGAAAACTACCATGTCAGTGCCCTGCTTTATTGTTTGTTGACCTGATTATTCCGGCTCTGACTGGCAATGATAAGCTTGCTCTCTAAAATACGTCTGAAAAGAAAGATTCATGAAAATAGCGAACAGGTTATTCACCATTCAACTTGTCTACTTTCCACATTGCGCCAGTTTCCTTCCTGCTGATTGCTTTTTGTGTGCGCTGTTTTGCGCTTCGACTTTACTGTAAAGTAGCCCTCTGATTTTCATTCAGGCACCCACGATGACAGCAGTGATTTCGACCGAGTCTTTCAGCAGTATTGTCCACTTTGTGACGGCCGCAAATTCAAGTAGCTTCACCGAAGCGGCTGAACAACTTGGCGTGTCAAAATCGGCAATTGGCAAGAGTATTCAGAGACTTGAGAATAATCTCGGCATTTCATTGTTTCATCGCACAACGCGTAAAATCAGCCTGACCACCGAAGGTGAAGCGTATCTGGCAAGTTGCCAGAGTGCGCTCGAAACCCTGCAAATGGCAGAGTTGGCGTTGCGCTCAAAGCTTACGGAACCTACTGGCACAGTGAGGATAGATCTGCCCGCTGCATTTGGCCGCTCGGTGATGATGCCGGTGCTTATGGACATGACAAAACGCTATCCGCATTTGAAGCTGACCATCATTTTTAACGACCGCATCATTGACCCGCTGGATATTGGTTTCGACCTCGCCATCCGCTTTGGTCCGGTGAAAAACACTGCCGAACTCATCGCCCGTAAACTGAACGATCAGCATCTTATTATCTGCGCGTCTCCCGACTATATTTCTAGTTACGGCACACCTGAAAAGCTGGCCGATCTGGCGCATCACCGCTGTATTCTGGCCTGGCGCGGTGGAGCTCCGCTTAACTGGCTTATCCGTGACGAGCATGGGAAGGACATCAGACATAAACCCGCGCCTTTTCATCAAATCAGTGATGGCGATGCAATGATTGATGCCTGCATTGCCGGAGCCGGTATGATTCAGTTCCCCGAAGCATTACTGCGGCCACACATACAGAACGGTAAGTTAGTGCCGCTGCTTGCTGCCTGTAATCCTGCTCCCACCGAACTCAATGTGATATGGCCGCGCGCGCGCCATCTGTTGCCGGGTGTGCGCTTTATCATTGATGAATTGATCGCACTAGCCGCACAAAAAGCATTCGAATGATTGTAGAGTACAGGTTTACACTCTGTCCCCTTTTAGCTTGTTTATCCACTTTCAGTAGCAGTGTAGGATTTCTTCAACGTCAGGTCTTCTGACAGTTGTTCAACTCATGAAGAGGTCTACCATGCCAGTAGTTAATATTCAGATGTTCGATGGTCGTGATGATGCTAAACCTGCTATCGCTAAAGCGGTGACTGAAGCTATCGCAACCCATGCCAAAGTTGATCCGCAGTATGTGTATGTCATTTTCAACGACGTCACCACCGATAACTGGGCCATCTCAGGTGAGATTTTTGCTGAGACACTGAAAAAATCAGGCTGACCAGCAGCGCACCTGTGTCAAATTCGCCGTTATGCTCCAGTGCATAACGGCATATTCCTCTTGCGGTGAATGTCTCCCTCTCTTCTTTGCACGTTTGCCTGCTTCCCTAGTTCTGGAGATTATGATGAAAAATGAAATCACATGTGTTTTTAACCTGGCCGTTAATGACGGACAATTCCCTGCATTTAAAGAATTAGTCTCACGCGTGGTGGAAGCCACCAGTAAAGAACCTGGCACGCTTAGCTACGTCTACAGCGTCAGTGAAGATCAGCAAACTGCACACATCGTCGAGCGTTACCGTCAGGAAGATGTGGTGAGCCATGTTGACCACACGTTCGCACCTTTTGCCGAAACCTTTCTCTCTTTGGTCACCATTACCGGTCTGACAGTTTATGGCGAACCCGATGCTGAAATTCGCAAGCGATTAGATCCGTTTGGTGCCGTGTATATGAAACCTTTCGATGGGTTTACACGTTAATTTTTTACATTAAAGATGATGAAAGATTCTGCTATGAAACTTTATGTATACGATCATTGCCCGTTCTGCGTACGTTCACGCATGATTTTTGGCTTGAAAGATGTTGCGTGTGAAATCATAACTTTGCCTAACGGTGATGAAGAAACGCCAACGCGTCTCATCGGCAAAAAAATGCTTCCCATCCTCATCACTGAACGCAATGAAGCGATTGGTGAAAGCCTGGAAATCGTCAAATACATTAATGAGACCTATGGTTCTTCTGTCCTGGAAGTGCCTGACAATTCAGCAATCGAAGCCTGGATGGAAGAAGCAACAAAACTGATTTATCCGCTGGCGATCCCGCGCTGGGCAAACTCAGACTTTGAAGAATTCCGACCGGATGCGGCGAGACAATATTTCGTCAACAAGAAAGAAGCCGTTTTCGGTCCCTTCCCGCGCTTGCTGGAACAAAGTGGAATAATGGTTAATGAAATGAATGCACAACTTGACGTTCTTGAGTTGTTGTTCACACAGCAAGAGAGAGACACCCAACATTTCTCGCTCACAGATATTCGTCTTTTCCCGCTGCTGCGCTCATTATCCATCGTTAAAGGGATTCAGTGGCCGCCACAGATTGATGCATGGCGAAGAGAGATGTCTTTAAGATCCCAGGTCAGTCTCAATGATGATATTGCAATCTGAGCCTGCCACCTCTTCTGCACAGGTGTTTATGCTCCCAATCTAAACAGGAGGAGTATCTTAATGAATAAAACTTTTACCACTCTTATAGCACTTTGCATGTCTTCAATTTCAGTACAGGCTGCCGAAATGCAGCCTAATGAACCTTTGCACTGGTTCGGACAACAGTCGAATAGCTATCAAAGCCCTACCCCTTACGGCAACAATACTAAAGCTGGTCATTATGTGCAGTCTGGTGATGCTAAATTATATTATGAGGTCTATGGTTCCGGTGAACCCGTGGTGCTTTTGCACGGGGGGGTAGTTGGTTCTATGGCAGAAATGGGCCAGTTTGCTGACAAACTCAAAAGTGACCATCTCGTCATTCTGGTGAATACGCGTGGACATGGTAAATCGGACATCGGCACAGTTCTGCCTGGTTACAAGCAAAAGGCTAAGGATCTGCATGAGGTACTTTCTGCGTTAAGAATTTCAAAAACTGACATTATTGGTTTTAGTGATGGCGCTTACACGGGATATCAATTTGCAGCCGATTACCCATTGCAGATCAATAAGCTGGTCGCAATTGGTGCAGGCGAATGGAAAATGGGGTTTGTACAGGGTGGGCGTAAGGATCGTAGTGAACCCTTACAGTCGATTATTGACCTTGACCCGCGATACTGGGCAGAACAGGCGGATATCCGCCCAAAGCCTGATAAAATGAAAGAATGGTTTAAACAAGCTAATCAAGAATACGATCAGACTACTATCGGTAAATCGCTATTTGCAGAAATCCATGCCCCTGTACTTGTTATGGCAGGTGAAAAGGATGTTAATGCACCGCTGGACACAGTGATCGCTGCCTATAAAATGTTGCCAAATGCGCGACTGGCCATCATTCCTGATGCCCCACATCCTGCTTTTGCAGTGAATTTCGATGCGGTATGGGCGTGTATTAAACCCTTTTTGTATAGTAAATAAGGCAGAAGATATATTATTCCTATCGTAACACTGCTCAAGAATTATATTGAGAAGCCTGCATGCGTAGGCTTTTTTCATAACTGAATACTGATGTGACAGATGAAAAGATGTAAATAACTACTATTCTAAAACTTTTAACTGGCAAAATGCCTCTACACAGAAAAAAAGGAAAGCTTCATTTCCCTGTTTTTTAATCCCATGAATTTAACTATTTATGCTTGTGACGCAAATAAGACACCCTCTTCTCTCCATGCTGGTGCATTGTGCCTAAACACGAACTAACCTACCGCCTTATAATTGAATAATCATTAGATAATTAAATATTGAATTATTTATTTTAAATCCAGTGGTTGTTTATATTATTTTATCATAAACATTAATGTTAGTGACTTTCATACAAGCCGCATGAAATAAACTTCAACTATAGTACTTCATCCTTAACTTCCGAAGTGTTGTGAATACTAGATTATTTTTATCAACTTTATAGAAAGTTATCATTGACTACTTATGAGTTTCCGGCATTCAGTGCACTTGATGCTTTCCCCCTCTCAATGGAGTATAAAATTGTTAACCCGCGAAAATATCCTCAGTGGCAAATATGTCAGTACACATCAGCGATTATTCCCTGCTGGGATGTTGTGGAGCATGGATCAAATCTATCTTTCGATGCAGTCAGTCTTAATGAATCGCGTAGCGGAAAAGCCCGTGTGGGTGTTTGCCTATGGTTCTTTGATGTGGAACCCGTTGATTACCATTGAAGAAATGCAGCGCGCGCAGTTGAAAGGCTGGCAACGCCGATTCTGTATTCGCCTGACCTCGGGCAGGGCGACTCCCGAGCATCCTGGTCGCATGCTATCACTGGATGTGGGGGGCTGCACAGACGGCATAGCCTTCAGATTGGCGGACACCGACCTTGAACGAGAACTGTCCATAATATGGATACGCGAGATGATTACCGGCCTTTATTGCCCGGTGTGGTCAGAAGTGGTTTTGGCAGATGGTACTCAAGTTGATGCGCTGGCTTTTGTATCAAAGATTAATCACCCGTTTTACGAGCCAGAGAGTTCCCCCTATACCGTTGCAGAATTAGCATTCTCCGCCACTGGCTATATCGGCACCAATGCGGAATACATTACCCAACTGGCGACAACTCTTGGTGCCTGGGGGATTCAGGATGAATATATTGATGAGCTTATCGTTGAGCTTGAAGAACGTGCCATTTTGAGAGGGAAAGCTTAAATGCACGATTTGCCGGAACGCAGCCGCGAAACGATAAAATCAACAAAAGCTTTAATCTTGGGCAATTGTTGACGACTGGATGGCCATAATATACAGACGTTGCGATGATCATGAACATTATCATTCAGCACGGCCTGTAGACTCCCGAATGAAATTGAATTTTCAACCATGAAATCGGGTAGCAGTGCTATACCGATCCCCGATTCCGCTATAGCAAAGAGTGAGTCAATGGTGTTGGCGATGGCGGATTGCGGCAGTTCAAGATGCAGAATCACCCCGTTTTCAACCAATGGCCATACGTCTAATTTGCCGCTGGTTGGGAAGCGATAACGTAAGCAGGCATGCGATTTTAAATCGTCTGGCGTCAAGGGGACGCCATTTCGGGATAAATAATCCGGCGAGGCGACAAGCCGATGTTTATATCCCGTTAACTGGCGAATAGTCAGCCTGGAATCATTGATCATGCCTATGCGCAGAACCGCATCAAAACCCTCATCAATCACGTTAGCCAATCGATCGCTGAAATCCAGTTCCAGTTCAATCTGCGGGTAGCGCTGCTGGAACTCGACCAGGTAAGGCATCAGATGGCTTCCTAATTGAGGCAAAGCCACGCGGAGCTTGCCCTGCGGACCGACTTTAGCCTGAACCAGCTCTGCGCGAGCCACGTCAAAGTCCGCCAGGATCTTTTGGCAACGGGCCTGAAAGAGTTGGCCTTCGGCGGTTAGCGTGATTGCCCGGGTTGAACGATGAAATAAACGTACCCCTAACTCCTCCTCCAGACGCACAACGGCTTTGCCAACGGCCGAGGAGGAAGTTCCCAGCCTGCGTCCCGACTCGGTAAAACTTCTGGTCTCAGCTGCGTGCACAAAAGCGCCCAGCGCGCCGAAGTAGTCCATTGCCATAACACCCCTCAATTACATCCTAATATTCCGTTATGTTGAGAATATAAGCCTATTTTTCTTTGGTTAGAAGAAATTTAAAATTTTAGCCTTAAGAGAGAAATAAGGCATTAAGGCCGATGTTTCCTCATTTTTACCGGAGAATATGATGTCTGAGTGTTCAAATTACTCGCCAATGCAAGCCGATTTGGCAAAGCATCAAGGTTATTCCCGAGTCTTCAAACCCGGCCATCTAACCTTCGGTTTTATTGCACCTCTTGAAAGTTACCCGAACAGCGTAGGTCCAACTTTGGCAGACCACGCGAAGATGGCGCGCAAAGTCGATGAGGCCGGTTTTTCTGCAATCTGGCTGCGCGATGTGCCTTTCTACGATCCTAATTTTGGGGATGTCGGTCAGGTACTGGATCCTCTCGCCTATGCAGGTTATCTGGCGGCAATCACCCGCGATATCGCCATAGGTACAGCAGGTATTGTCCTGCCACTGCGCGATCCGCTGATTGTGGCGAAACAGGCTTCGACCGTTGATCAGCTTCTGGGTGGCAGACTCTTATTGGGGCTGGCGACCGGTGACAGGCCTGTGGAATATCCGGCATTTGGCCTGGAGTTTGAAAATCGTGGCGAACGTTTCCGGGATGCGCACGCCATTATTCGTGCCGTAACAGAAAAGAGCTGGCCGGTTCATCAATCCCGTTTCTACGGAAATCTGCAAGGCAATATCGATTTGATACCCAAACCTGCGGGTAAAAGATTGCCGATGCTGGTGATAGGTCACGCGGGACAAACAACTGAATGGGCCGCGCAAAATACCGACGGAATTTTATCTTATATCGCAGATCCCCAGCGCATTCCGGCCATCATTGACAGGTGGAGAAGCGCCTCCCGCACCGACATTTTTAAACCCTACGGCTATGGCACAATGTTTGATCTTGACCGTGACCCTGACATGCCGCTGCAGCCGGGACGCGTATTACGTGCGGGGCGAAATGCACTGCGGGAACTTTGGTTACGCCAGCAAGAGCAGGGCGTCTCGCACGTCGCGCTTCACTTCAAAACCCAGCGTCGTCCTGCCTCAGAAGTGATCGACGAACTCGGCGAACACCTGTTGCCTCACTTCCCGAGCCATATTTCAGGAGGTCAATAATGGAACATCCACTGCACCACATGGACTTTATTTTCCAGACCAAATGGGCACTTATCCCCTTGATGTCCAGTGCGAGATGCTGGCAGAAACGGGCTATCAGGGGCTGACGGTATCGGCATGGAGTAAGGAGCTGTCGGCCTTATCGAGGGTAAAACCGCAATGGGGTCTCGACATTGGCGCTATTTATATGATTTATCGCCCGGGCCTTAAGTCTTTTGTGACCAATATCGTTCAGTCGGTTGAGGGCACACAACGCATTGAGTTGGCACTGCATTCCGGTGAGAACGTTAAAGATGCCGACAAAAGAATGCTCGAACGGCTTTTACCGATTTGTGAGCAGCGGGACATTGATATCGCGTTGTATCCCCATGTGCGCTATGGCATGCAGACTACGTCGGAGGCCATCTCTTTATGTGAAGAGTTTGATCATCCTAATCTGGGCATTGTTTTTAACGGTTACCACTGGTATGCGAACCAGGAGAGGGACTTAGAACAACGACTTGATGCGGTCATGCCCTGGCTTCGACAAGTTAATCTTGCCGGAACACGACTTTCTCCACTGGGTTGGGGCGGTGTTGCAACCATTGAACCCTTAAACGAAGGCGAAATGGATAACTTTGTATTACTGGGCGCGCTCGAACGACGTGAGTATCACGGATGCTATGGCGTAATGGGCTGGGAGAGCATGGGGGGCGACGTATATGGCAATTTACAGCGCTCACAAGCGGCATTCCGTTCAATGGAAAAGCGTCTTGCAGCTCATCCCGACTGGTCAGTGATGACGCCATCCTCTTATTAATTTCCCTGGAGTTTATATGATCCATCCTGTTCATGCGCTGGACTCATTTTTTTACTCATCAATGGGCGTGTATGAATTTCATTCCCAATGTGAAATGCTGGCCGAATTGGGTTATGACGGGATTACCGTATCGGCATGGGGAGGTACGCCGTATACCGATTTGGCCTTATTACCCAGGGTTAAAGCGCAACATGGTTTAGAGATTGCAGGTCTGTATCTGGTGCTTCATGAGGGGCGTAATGATACGGTGCTGCGGCGCATCATTGAGACGGTGGAAGGGGTTGAACTGATAGAGCTTGCTGTTCAAACGACACTCAACGGCATGGGCGCGATCAAGAACTTTATCCAGTCCATTTTGCCTATTGCCGAGCGACGCGGCTTGCGAATTGCGTTGTACCCGCATTTAAGGCATGTCACACAGACCACGTCACAGGTTATTGAACTTTGCGAGGACTTTAACCATCCCTGTTTGGGCGCGTCTTTTAATGGCTATCACTGGTTTGCCAGCGAAGAAGGTCAGCTTGAACAGCGGCTTGATGCCATCAAACCCTGGTTGATGCAGGTCGTGCTTTCCGGGAGTGCAATGTCTCCGTTGGGTTGGGGTGGAGTGGCGACGATGGAGCCCCGGACTGCGGTGAACTGGATAATTCTGCCATAATCGCTGCACTCAATCGCATGGGTTATGCTGGCAGCATCGGGGTGCTGGGATGGGACTACGGAGGGGATATTTACCGTAAGCTGGAGCGAAGTTTACGGGCAATTCATGAGATTAACCATCGTCTGGCAAAGCATCCGTCATGGGCCAGATCCCTTATTGGTTAGAAACTCAATGCGATCAAAAAAGCATGCAATGAGGGCATGCTTTGTATGAATCCTGGATTAAGATTTATAGGGTTCTGAGAGCGCCTGCCCTTCAACGCCGGCATAAGTAATGATCACTTCGACCGGTTCGTCAGTGGTAAAACCGCGGTGTACATCATCAACAGATTCGTTAAACGCTTCACCCGCGGTAAATTTTCGGCTTTCGCCCGTCTCTTTGTCTTCAATCGTTAGCGACCCAGAAATAATATAGGCAACATTAGGCATCGGGTGAGTGTGCCAGGGCAAAGTAGTATTTGCCTCAAAGTGCATTTTCATGACGGTTAAATGTGGCTTGCCTTCCAGATACTTTTCGTAAGCTTTACCGTTCCATGCCCTACCACTACTTACCAGCTCTTCCGATTTTACACCTTCGGATTCAAACTCAGACGTTTGGTTAGTTTGTTCTTTAGAATGAGTAGACATAAATCGCTCCCTATTTGTGATGAACTTGATTACATTTTACAAAAAACTGTTTTCCGGCATGCAATCCGAATGATTAAAAATAATGGATACGTTGCATAATCAGCCTGTCAGGCCTTTAGCTGCACTTTTTCCCGACGTAATACCAGGGCGTTAATACCTATGCACATCAGTAAAGAAAACGCAGATAACCACATACCGTAGGCCATACCGGTTGAAAATGAACGCGGGTCACTGTGGGCAATCATGGCACCAAACAGGCCCACACCAATGACGCCACCAATTTGTCTTGCAGATGCCATCAGACCAGAAGCCATTCCCGCGTCGTCCTGAGATACAGAAGAGAGCATAGAATTGGTAATTGAAGGCACAGACATTGCGCTGCCAATACCGACCATCATGAGAGTACCGTTCAGGAACCACAGAGAGCTGGACTCTGTTAACTGGGAAAGCAAAATAAATCCGTCTATCTGAACACTAAAGCCGGTAGTGATGATCCGGATATCGCTGACTTTTTTTGCTACTCGCGTGGACACCATTGTAGAAATTGTCAGCACAGCCGTTAAAGGAATAAAAGACAGTCCCGTTTTGATTGCATCGTAATGAAGAATGCTCTGGAAATAGATGCTCAGGTCAAAGACCGTGCCATAAAAGGTCAGATTGATTATCGCGCCGCAGAGCGCGGTGGTGGCTAAAATTTTATTTTTAGCCAGGCGCGGGGGCAACATAGGGGACGCAACGCGCCTTTGAATCAGGATAAATAGCACTAAAAATATCGCCGCAACGGCCATCATGGCTACAGGCCCCCGGGTCCATCCCTCAGAGCTTGACTGAGTTAATCCATAGGTTAATGCCGCAATGCATACCGCAATCGTTCCCTGGCCCAATCCATCGACTTTTTTATCTACCCGTGGCGATGGCGGAGCTGAACGCAAAATAAGGAAAATCGCGAGTAAGCCCAGTGGCACATTAATGAGGAAAACGCTGCGGCATCCGAAATACTGAATTAAAATGCCGCCCAAAACTGGCCCCGCAGCTAAGGCTATCCCCCCACAGGCCCCCCAGGTGGCTACTGCGGTCCTTCTCATGGACGGGTCGGTAAATGACAGTCTGATCAGTGTCAGCGAAGTCGGCACAAGCAGGGCTGCCCCCATTCCCTGGACTCCTCTCAGAGCAATGAGCACAGACAGGCTATTGGCAAGGCCACACCCGATGGAACCCACCGTAAATAGGGCGAATCCCCAGGTAAAAATGTTTCTCGCCCCGAACTTATCTCCAAAAGATCCTCCAATAATCAGCAACGCTGCAAACACCAATGCGTAGCTGTTAATCACCCACTGAAGACCAGTAAGGTTGGTATTGAAGGCATTTTTAAGGGAGCCCAGGCCAACATTGACTACGCTCACATCGAGTTGAACCACGAGGAAACCCATGCAGGTGGCGAGCTGTATGGCTATCAATGAAGGGGTGTACTTTGACATTATGTCTATCCAGCAATTAAAAAACTAACGTCATGATAGGTCTTGCCAGAACATGTATAAATACTAAAATACGCACACTATCCACGCAAAAGTGCATACATAATGAATTGGGAAAATATTCGTTTTTTTGTTGCCATAGCCAGATCCGGTACGCTATCAGGGGCCGCAAAGGCCCTGGATGTTGACCAGGCAACGGTAAGCCGCCGTCTGATGTCACTTGAGGCTGAACTTGGATCGAAGCTTATCGAGCGACTCCCGCGTGAGGCAAGGTTGACGGCACAAGGGCAGATTATTCTTGCAGAAGCCGTTGAGATAGAAGCCTGTACGTTTAAAATAGAGCGTCTGTCAGTTGCAAATAAACAAAAAAGAGAAAAGGTGACTATTTCCGCACCACCTGTTCTTGCCAGACATTTCTTTGCTACTAACATGTTAAAATTATCTCAGGAATTGCCCCAAGTCCTTATATCGATACTGAGTGATGTCCATTTTGTTTCTCTGTCCAGACTCGAGGCAGATCTTGCCGTCAGATTATCTCCAGGAATTAAAGACACGGATATAATCAAAAAAATTGGAAAAATGGATTTTGCTCTATATGCCGCAAGTAATTACTACCATCTTAAATCACCTGAATTATGGGAGTTCATAGCCTATCCTGAACGCGTTACCAACTTTGAAAATAAGCAATGGCTGGATAAAATAATTGGTGATAAACGTGTTTTATGTGAGATGACCGATCTCAGTCATCAGTATGAAACTGTTTGCTCCGGCGTGGGTATTGCAGGTTTGCCATGTTTCCTTGCAGATAAAGATAAGCGTCTGGTTAAGCTCGAGGTTGACGAGTCAATGCTTAGTCTTGATATTTGGATAGCCAAGCACCCGGATCGTCGTAATGATCCCTTAGTTGTGCATGCTTCAAATGCTATAGCTATCATATTGAAAGAAGTTGGCTTAGGATTATAGTGATATCACGTTCTTTCCTCACATATAACCTGCGTTCCGCTTAAATGTGCCAGGGGTTTAAAGTTCAACAGTACGAAAACATGCCTTTTCGTACTGTTGGAAATCAAACTTCTGGTATTGGCGTACACCCATTACTAAAGCTACAGCAGCTCAGAAAATAGGCCTGCTGTACAATGTTGAACCTTCCCCAAACGCCCCCTCTACTCCGTCAGCTCATTTTATCAGACAATGAAATTCAGACTTTTTTATTAAAATAAAAAATTTCATTCCATTGCAGCAATGAGTAGTTTGACTGAATTCTCATCAGGGATTGATATGTGTAGCTACAACCTGTGCAGCTATTTTTGCCGTTTCTACCAGTCTGCGTTGTGGCATGCCCTGATACGCAGCAGCAGATAATCCTTTCAGCGTTACCACGATAAAGTCTGTAAGACAGTCTGCTGACTCCGGGCACACGGCCATTAGCCAGTCATTTATAGCTGTAATTCCCGGTCTGGCCAGCCTGCATGCCACTTCACGGGCATCTTTGTCATCTGCCCGCATGCCTTCGGTAACAAGGCATCCTCGCTGATGTTTATGAAGGCCATATTGTCTGGCGGCTGCTACCAGCAAACCTTCCACGCCTTCCACAACAGTTTTATCAGTTGATAATAATTTGTTCAGGGGAAGCGCACTCTCCCGCGCATAACGCTCCAGGCTCCGTTCATACAGCCCAACCTTACTGCCATATGCAGCATAAAAACTTGGCGGCTTGATATTCAGCGCCTGAGTCAGATCAGCAATACTGACTGCATCATAGCCATGTTCATGAAAGAGTGCCTGTGCAATTGCTACTCGGGGTTTGAGGGCCAATGGAACGAATACGTACGCTAAGAATGTAATTCATTGTTAGTATTTAAACGACTAATGCTCAGTGGAACAAAAAATCACGTTAAGGGATATAGATTAAAGGTTACCGACGCTTACCCTGAAAATGATATCAACTATTAGCCGACAATTATCACGCCACAAAAAAGTGTAATGCCCATTCAGAAAGATATCTGAGTAATTTTTTATTTAGCTTCACTTCACCACCGCTCCATTTACAAACAGATTCACCAGATGCGAGATTCGTGTTTTCGGCGAAATGTCGTTCTCGGCACACAGTGAGATGGCCGTGGCAATGCACACCAGATCGCCAAAGGTGACATCAGGCCGAATAGCTCCCAGCTTTTGAGCCTGGTCAAGAAGACGCCCCCCTTCCGCACTCGTTGCGAGGCAACCCGGCGTTCCGATCTGGAGAACAGTGCCTAGTGAGGACGCAAGGCCGCGATAGACAGTCGTGAGTTGAACCAGTTCTTCTAAATAGGCTTGCAAGCCGTTTAATGGGCCAAGTTCTGCAGCTCGGGCACGGCTGTTTTCTGCAAAAGTGAGGAAGCGGGGGCTGTAGGCCGTAGCCAACAGATCTTCGCGTGTTGGAAAGCGCCGATACAGCGTGCCGATGCCGACTCCGGCGCACCTCGCAACATCGTCCAAGGAGGCGCTAGCGCCTTTCTCCAGAAACACTTCTTCGGCGGCTGCGAGGATGCGCTCTCTGTTTCGTTGGGCGTCGGCCCTTAAAGTTGTTTCATCGGTCAAAATCGTGGTCTCGCTGCAACTTTATAAATGGAGGATAGCTCCATATAATAAGTGGAACAACCCTCCATTTGAAACGAAAGCGAGTAAGCGACATGACAAAACGGTTTGAGAACAGGGTGGTGCTCGTCACTGGCGGCACGGACGGCATCGGTCTGACCACTGCCAAATCCTTCGCCGAGCAAGGCGCTCACATCTACATCACTGGTCGCCGGCAAGACCGACTGGATGAAGCCTTAAAGGAAATCGGGTACGGTGTCGTGGGCGTACAAGGCGATGTCAGTAATCTGGCTGACCTTGATCGCCTGTACGCGCAGATTCAGCAGGAAAAAGGCCGTGTGGATATGGTTTTTGCCAACGCAGGAATATCGGAATCAGCACCGATTGGTGGCATTGAGGAAGAACACTTTGATCGTGTGTTCGGCATTAACGTGAAAGGGACTGTCTTCACCGTGCAGAAAGCGCTGCCGCTGATGACCGCTGGCGGCAGCATCATCCTGACCGGCTCAGGTGCAGGCAGCAAGGGTTTTGCAAATCTTTCCATTTATAGTGCAACGAAGGCGGCGATCCGCTCGCTTGCGCGCACATGGACTACCGATCTGAAAAGTCAGGGTATCCGGGTAAATGTCGTTTCTCCTGGAATGGTGTTGACCCCCGCGATGCAGACCTATCTGCAAAACAATGAAGGTTCGGAAGCGTGGATGCAGCAAGCGATCCCATTCGGCAGGCTCGCCAGAACCGAAGAAATTGCAAAGGCGGTCATGTTCCTGGCTTCTGATGAAAGCAGCTTTGTCGGCGGTGAAGAACTGTTCGTAGATGGCGGCTACGTAGCTGTTTGATACGGATCACTTTTTTGCTGGCCGGGGGAGATTCGTCCCCCCTTTCTTTCGTTCTTGGTGTCGCGAACGCTTTTGGATACAGTACTCTAAGATAATTAGGGCGTATTTTGATATTATCCAGAGCATTAATTATTCTTCTCTCGCTTCAGAGATAATTTTATAGACGGTTGATCGCGCAATTCCAATTTGACGTGAAATTGGAATTGCCCCGGATCCTTTGCTATGGAGTGCGAGAACGATAGCCCTGTTTATGGTATGTTTGCGGCCGAATCGTATGCCTTTGAGCTTAGCTTCATGTCTGCGTTCATTGGTGCGTTCCAGAGGTGTCCGTTAAACCCGTGGCGATTCAAAAAACCCCGGGACGGCAGCACCGTTAAGGGTATTGGACACTTTCACACGGTGAGACTGGCAAGATAAACCGGCTCAGGGATGTAAGCCGCCATTTTCATTCCCTTGCTGGATACTGTTAAAAAACAGGCGCAGACCCACAGTGGGTGGCCATGGCGAAAACCGTAATGCAGAAAGCTTGCATGTCAGCGTGTCGAACTGTAACTCTGCCGGACGGCAATTACTGAGGTTATCACAGGGCGCATTTGCGAGTACGCCTGATGATGAACTATGACCCCGGAATAAGGTAAAAAGCACTGGTGAAAGAAACGTTGTCTTCTAACGCCTGAAGTCCTGGAGCAATGAACTCATTCTGGTACCAGACAACATCATCGACAGGGACCGTTGCTGAACATTTCTCGCACCGGATACTGGCAACGCATTCATCTCTGGAAGATTTTGCAGATGAAGTGAACCGGTCACATCCGCATTCTGGACATATCAATTGTAATACTGGCATAGCCTCAAACTTAATCCATGGTAGTGGAGTTATGAATAATCCTAACGGCGTCGTTTGGCCATAGAGTGATGCGTAAATTTTGTGCAAAAATGGAATTATCAGGGGTCAGCCACATTTTACTGGTTCATAGGTATGGCAATCACTGCAATCCAGACCCGGCCCATTGATCACCACATGGCATATATCTTCAGCACGTCGCTGAGCTTCAGTGTGCTGATACTGTCTTCACCGGCTTGGGCTGGGACTATGACAAGCGCAGGGAGGAATTAACTGGCATGTTTGATCGCAACCATCGCCAGTCACTGATTGAAGGACAGCGCAGCCTGGCAGCATAACCAGCTCAATCACTAACGCGTTAAGCTGAGAGCCACTTTCACAACGGCTCTCAGTGACCATAACCGGTTAGAAAAAAAGCCAGTTCACATGCCTTTTTGACTGCCTGACTCTCTCTACAGCGATGACTGGCGTTACTACTGGCAGGTGAGTATGCCGACCGTTACACAGATACCCCTCATGACAGCTATCAGAAACTGCAACGACAATCTCCGCACCTAGGGCGACACGGTTGCAGAATGCACACTCTACAAGCTGGCACCTTCCCATACTTACGTTATTTTCAGATACCTGGAGTAACAATGTATCGCGTAGACACATCTACCGCGCAGCCGGACAAATTTGGCGCGGGCAAAAATGGCTTTACAGGCGGGGAGCCTCAGACAGGTGAGCTTCCGACTGCCCTTGATGCTGACTTTTTCGATTCAGTCCTGGAATAGATGGCAGCTGCCGGATTATCTTTAAGTAAAGACAGCATTATTCAGCTACTGGCAGCAATGAAATCACTAATAGATGCTGGGTTCTTTTGAATGCACAGATTTTCATATTATCGGGTAATTACACACCAATGCCAGGGACAAAAAAATTATCATTGAATGCCTTTGTGGCGGGGGGGGCGGGATCAGGCAGGATCCGGTTATGCATCTTTCGGTGCAGGCGGAGCCGTAGGGGGCTTGCCAAAGGATTGTTCACAAACCTGCAGGCCTATGGGCTCTGAAGAGGGCGCCGGGACGGTTAAGGACGGAAACGTTATACCCAGTCCCGCGCGAACACTGGTGGCTCAGTATTCCGCTTGAGTGCATCTGTTTGTTCTGGCGGCATTGGGGAAAATTCTATTCAAAAGAAAGCCGCAATCAATGCCAATTTATCTATGAAGGATGTGCTGTTAACGGAAGCGAGTTTGCGGCGAGACACCCTGCAAGACGCAGTTGATATCGATGGAGCAACGAGTGAAAAGGCGGAAGCTCTACCTTTACGGAAGAAGTATCATGTACTTCTTAGCTGAATTGATGCAAATACGTCAGATGATATCTCATGACCAGATAAGCCCGGTTACCGACAAAAAAGCCCCGGCGACGGGGCAAGCTTCGGACACCGCATCTCTACAGGTGCTTGTGCATGAGATGTAAGTTTAGTAGTCCGCAGACAGGTCAGCTAGAATGTGCAGACCGAGGTATAAAAAACCGGCTAAAAGGCCAGCTTCTGAAGTTCAGAATAGCAAAGAAATCCGCGTACAAAAGAAACACGCATGCGGAAGATATCAGCCTGGTAATCTTTGGAAAGCCAGCAATTTTTATCGTGACGATAAGGCATGTTATGCAATTTAATTGCCAGTAAATCACGCAAAAAGCCCGACCGTCATGGTCGGGAAAGGAATCAAAATTACTCTTGCACTACACATGCGATCATCTGCTTGTGTAGTTTATCTAACCTAACCGGCACCAATGGCGATTACTGTAGGGATATTCTCACGTTTGCAAACTTCAGATTTTTCTGGTCAGGAGTTAGGTTAGCCTTAATGATCCATTAGTTGAGCCTCACGGATATAGTTCAGGAGCACGGCCCGTGATATGGTCAGGATTTCGCAAAATTGAGAGCCAGCTGTGAAACCTGTCAGGAATGGAGAAAGGGCCGCTTTAATTGAGACTGAGCTGGGTGAGGCTGTGATTATGATTATGCGGGAGGGGATTCCCCTAAGTCGGGAGAATATACTGCACTATCTGGAGTCAAAAAGGCAAAGAGTAGGGGACATCAGGCTAAAGGGAGTGCTCCGAGATGCCGCACAGGCTATAAGGAAAGAATGGCCTGCTCTCCGATGATAGATACATCGCGATGTTATTAATGCCTTCATCAACTGTAGGAGCAATTGTAAACTTCCGCTCCTTCCTCATATCTGAGTTGCCACCATGCTGCCCAGAGCTCGCCATGACCCAATACGGCTGATTTTGCGCGCAAGGAGTCAATCCGTATTCAGCATTATTTTCTGCCTGAAAGCGGTTTTTCTTCATTGCCGCACCTGCATGACACGCCCACTCTGGTCAGGGTACGCTGCCTGATCCACTGTACTCGGCATGGCATTCATCAGTTAAGCCCGGCAGAGCCGGAAAGAACCAACAGCATACCTGTTAGCAGCTAAAAATTCTATGCTACAACAGCATCGCCAGCAGCACGGCGCATAACAGCAGCACATAGATTCGCGCATGCTAGACATCGGGACCACTCGGCGGGTAATGGAAATGCCCACCCAGCCCGTAATTTTCAGATTGATAAAACCCTGGAAGCCATTTACCGGGATTTTTTGCCAGCCGCTCATTGCATAAGTTACAGCGCCGCACAGCGCCACCGGCAGCGAAAGAGGAGCAGCTGTCGCACAGCAGCATTAAGTAAAGAAAGCAGACCGTGAGACAGAGCTAAGGAGAGAGGAAGCGCAGGCGCTGGGGAATAACCGGTACGTTAGCCCCAGCTTTTACGGGGGACACCGTATCGCCAGGCGACCACACTTACGGGGGACAGTTAGAGTGTGAAATCGACGTGCTCGCCACCGGGCATATTGATACCGATAGTTAGCTGGCCGCCGAGCGCTTCAACATATCGTTTGAGCGTCGCGATTTTCAGATCCTCGCCACGCCCTTCGATAGCCGCCACGGAGGATTGTGCGATCCCCATAGCTTCTGCCTGCTGCTTCTGCGTTTTAGCCAGTGCCTCGCGAAGTTTATACAACTGAGAATCAAGCCGCATTTCTGCAACTTTATCATTCACCTGAGTCAGTTCCTGGGGTGTCAAATCAGCCATCAGATCATCCAGCGTTTTCATTTTCCACTCCGTTTCAGTTGGTCCAGGTGTCGGTGATACTCGCTTTCAGCCGTTTTAATCATGGTTTTGTAGAAACGCTTTTCATCAGCGCCTTCTTTGTTACCCGCGCAAAGGATGATGGCTTTGCGCAGGGGATCAAATACAAAGAATCCTCTTACAGGTCGGCCGTTGCTCTGAACTCTGAGCTCTTTCATGTTGGGGATTTTCGAGCCGTACAGCGTATCGACATGCGGCCGCCCGAGGTATGGACCGTCCTGCTTCAGAAGATTCAGTGCGGCAATAACGTCCAGCTGCATTGCCCTGTACTGCTCTTCCAACTATTCAGAGAACAAATCCGTGGTTTCAACAATCCACACAGGCCCACCTTTATGAATTACAATTTATAAAGAATATATATTACAGTCTATATTTTCAACGCTGTTTTATAACAGTTTGGGCTGGTGATGCCAGGCTTTATCGCTGGCGAGGTCTGTTACAGATACTGGACATGCCTGAGCCGCCTTGCTACCCGGGCCAGCGGGCGTGAAAACATGAAGCATCATTGCCAGCCCTGTCCTCAGCGGCCGAACCTTTCTATGGCCAGTGAACGCGCTGCTGCTGGCCCGCTGCTGGGGTTGATCTGAAAGCGCGCCATCTGAGCCGGCAACGCCGGGAAATTAAAAGCCTTAAAATTTTGATGTTAATGTCCGCTTTGTGCTGTGAGCTCGGGAATAACGAGTTATTCTGAGCTTCTCTGCTGGTTCGCCCGTCAAGATGGCAGATTCTCTCGTTCTTTACTGCCAGTTGCGCTGACAACATGTGTGATGGTCTTCAACTTTGCCGGGCCTGCGAAATGCATCCTGTCATGGCAGAGATGCTCAGAGGCGGGTAAAGGGCAGGGATGAACCTGTACTGCCGGCTTAACCGCAGTAAGAATGGAGCACAACTGTCCGATTAAAATATGCGCGTTTAAAATCCGGTTCATTACCGCCCGATATTTCAATGTCCGCCAGGATATGCAGAACCAGTCAGTTCATCAAGAACTTCGCGGTTAATTTCATCATCCGCATTATCGACCGCTCTGGAGATAGTCAGCAGGCCCTGTAATTCGCCCAACAAAATTGTCGCGTCTGATTTAAGCAATGCGTCGGATTCAGCTGAGTCAATTACCGTGTTGATGGCCTTATTAGCGTTTTCAATCATCTCTGTTACGCCGCCATGCTTGCTCACAGCCAGAACAAGCGCACTGATCATCAGGGACTGTGCCTCAATACGAGCAGTCAGCTGTTTCATGTTTGCATCAATATGTGAAATTTTAGCAAGCATGCTCAGCACCACATTTTTCATAGCGTCTGTCCCCATAAAAAACCAGATTCTAACTACTCAGGTAAGCGTTGCAAACATGAACAGTCTGAAAATTGTCTTGCATCATCCTGAACTGATCATGCCCACTGCAAGAAAAACCGGATGCTCAGCTTACCAGGAAAACTGCGCTACAAAAAATGGTATACGTGGTGCAGAGATATATTGATTAAAACCTTCCCCTTTGTGGGAGGTCATAACTTTCTCAATGACGTTCACAAACCTGTCTGGAATTTCACAGAGGGGGATCTGTACACAAAATTCGTGAGCACCGGTATAAAGAGCATTCCCATAAGGTCCGGAGGTGCAGGTTTCAATACATGAAAAGTATCATCGCAGACGCGTGTATTGACAGTAAGGAATGGCTTCGGTACCCTCTGCGTCAGACATTTCAGCCTATCTGAATTGCGTAAGCGTTAACGTCAACCAACGCATAAATTACGATCATATCAACGCATCGTATTTGCAGGGTTGACTCAGTATGTCTGTCATATCAGATAAGAACTCTCTCGCTAAAAATCCCCTTTTTTCATTGACCTTCATCGGTGTTCTGCTTATAGCGTCTAACCTGAGAGCGCCAATAACCGCTGTGGGGCCGGTTCTTCATGAGATTGCAGCCTCGTTTAACTTAACAGGTGCCTACACAGGATTACTTAACGCGCTGCCTTTACTTATTTTTGCCCTTGCCTCCCCCTTTGCGCCCGTGCTCACCCGCAAAACAGGCCTTGAGAAAGCTCTTTTAGCCGCGCTTGCGTTAATCGCTGCAGGATGTCTTACGCGCTCGTTCTTCGGAGTCATGGGGTTATGGACAGGGACATCCCTTATCGGTCTGGGCATAGCCGTTGCGAACGTCCTGGTTGTGCCATTAGTCAAACGGGATTTCCCGGATCATGCCGCACGCTGTGTAGGGCTGTACGCTGCCACGATGGCTCTGACCGCAGCGTTATCAAGCGGTATTGCCGCCCCGTTGTCAGAACTCAGCAGTACGACATGGAGAGTGTCAGTGGGTATCTGGGTAATACCTGCAGCCCTTGCTCTTATCGTGTGGATGAAAGTATGCGCGAGAGCAGATGATCAAGCTGACTCACCCGTGAAATCTACTGTGCAGGGTACACGCTCTGTCTGGAAAAGCGGTGTGGCATGGTACGTTTCAATGTTTATGGCCCTGCATACGATGGTGTTTTACACGCTTATTGACTGGTATCCTTCAATGGCGAATGAACATGGCGTCAGCTCATCTGCGGCAGGTTTCCATCTGTTCATCTATCAGGCCGTTGCCGTAGTCGCTAATCTTTCCACTGCCGTATTCATTGCCCGTCTGAAGGATCAGCGTTTGCTGGGGGTGGTATGTTCATTATTCATCACCTCCGGCGTTGCTGGTCTTCTGATGATGCCTGACTTTTCAGTAATATGGCTTGTCCTTGCAGGAATCGGCGCGGGTATGTCTATGGTCACCTGTCTTACGCTTTTTGGACTGAGAGCCCGGGAACACAGCCAGGCGGGTCAGCTGTCCGGTAAGGCACAGTGCATTGGTTATCTGATTGGGGCTCTGGGGCCCTACCTCGCAGGCATACTGCATGGCCATACCCGTACCTGGGGTTCCACCCTCATGTGTATGCTTCTGATTTCCCTGGTTCAGGCTTATTTTGCATGGCAGGCAGGCAGAAACAGATTTGTCTAAAAACTATGTGCCCGGTTCAAGCCGGGCACATTTTATTTAATGTAAAATAAACAATTGGCCAGGGTCATTCATACAATGCTCATGGCTCATGGCTCATGGCTCATGGCTCAGGCACTACAGAATCCGGACGGTTTGGCAGCCGGCTCAGAAACCGTTTTTCTCTTTCTTTCCTCACTCTAATCACAGGTGTAAATAATACAGGTTGTAGCTACTTTTCAGAGAACCAGACAATCGAATCACCTCGTTAAATTTTATTACGGACAAGGTCAAAGAATGATTTTTTGTATCGCTCAAGGTGAGCGATTGAGGCGAGGGGAATACGCTTTAGAGATTACTGTCAGGTGGGCAGATTAAGTTTGTCACTACAGTCGTCAAGGCTTTAGTGTCATAGATTTTGCCCACCTGAAAAATAAAAATTTCTTACCTGAATCACAAGCTATCTAAAAAATATATTAAGCATATTTTTTCACTGTTGAATCTCACTGGGCTGGCACCTCACTCAAAATGCTTTCCAGTGTTTATCTGAGACAGAGGAGATCTTTTTATGGGGTACGGGCAATTCTTGTCGGGCAAAAGAAGGTTCCACAGATATATTGGGTGCATAGTTTCTGAAAAATGATACCGCTTTTTCTAACCGCGCTGCCTCTTCCTGTAATGAACCGGCTGCTGCAGCGGATTGTTCGACCAGTGCAGCATTTTGCTGGGTGGTTGTATCCATCTCAGTCATCGCCTGACTTATCTGGCTAATTCCACGGTTTTGTTCATCCGAGGCGGTGGCTATCTCCTTCATGATATCATTAACCTGTCCAACGGAATGAATGATACCCTGCATCGTTCTGCCTGCTGTATCGACCTGGGCCGAGCCCGAATTAACCTGACTGACCGAATCCTTGATAAGACTTTCAATCTCTTTTGCAGCAATGGCGCTTCGCTGAGCGAGATTTCTCACTTCCCCTGCAACGACTGCAAACCCTCTACCACCTTCCCCGGCCCGTGCAGCTTCCACGGCAGCGTTCAGAGCCAATATATTTGTCTGAAAAGCAATACCATTAATTACCTGGGTTATTTCTGAAATACGGGAGGAACTTTTCCTGATCTGGTCCATTGTATTAATAACACCGCTGACGACCATACCGCCCTGGGTGGCTTGTGACGATGCCTCACTGGCAAGCTGACTGGCATAAATCGCATTTTCGCTGTTAAGTTTTACCGTCGATGTAAGCTGTTCCATACTTGCCGCCGTCTGTACAACAGCTGCAGCCTGCTCTTCGGTCCGTGAAGACAAATCTTCATTACCCATAGCTATTTCAGAAGCAGCATTGTTGACGTTTGACACACCGTTGCGAACGTTACTAATAATTTCTTCCAGTTTCGATCTCATGCTGTTGACTGCATTCATTAATAATCCGAGCTCATCTTTACGCTCCGAAATAACAGTCTGGCTTAGATCCCCAGTGGAGATCTTACGTGCTACAGCAAGGGTATCAGACAGCGGCTGAGTAATACTCAGCGTTATACGCCATGCGAATAATACACTAAGAATGACGGCAACTAAAGATATTAATCCTATTTTTACGCGTGCTATTCGAATAAAATCTGCAGATACTTCCTTTTGGTAATCAAACATTCTTGAAAGTGAGGCGTCGAATGCCTCTCCTTTCTTAACAAGAGTTTTTGCCGCCAGGTGATGTTCAGACCATAATATTTCGAAAGGGGATATCATCTGTAAAACCTTACCAAGAACATCCTGCGTTGGGGCGGTAACAGCAGATAAGATTGGTATATTTTTATTATTGAGAAAGTTCACGGTATCTTTGGCAGCCCCAAGTGCGGTAATTAACGTTTTAAGTCCTTTACCGTCAGGGACTTTTGTAAAAGCAATAATCAGGATGTTTATTTCTTTGAGCTGAGACGAAAGACGCTGTAGATCTGTTGCAGTTGTCGGGTCTGGTGCATTTTTTTCAACGAGCAGGTCCATTTCCTTTGCAAGACTGAGATATTTAAATTGTTGCAATCTTGCCGCCTGTTCCATCATCCGCTGCATGTAATCAACTAATATATTTCTTTGTATTCCATAAGCTTTCATTGCTGATTCAATATCGCTGAGGTGTTTCTTACCTTCTACATCCCAGCTAAATTCGGTAAGTTTTTGATACTGGACTTGCAATTTATTAAGAGCCTCCGCGTTTTTATCGGCGTATTCCTGCTCATTCGTATACTGGTATAAAGTGCGATTGAGACGGGCATTACCGAATGTACTGTTCATTTCTATAGTCAAACTTCGACGGGCAGAGTTATCCTGAATGGTATCAAGGCAACCTGAAGCGACAAGGGCCGTAATAATTAAAGCCCCAATGACAATGGAAAAACTGAGACCGAGTTTTGTTCTGACTTTCAGGTCCATAAAATAACTGCCGATACTGAGACGTTTCATATGCATTGAGCCTCTGATTGTACAATGATTATTACATTTAAGGCGTGATATTCTCAGGCCCGGCATGCTTATTACAGTTATCGGCATACAGAAAAATAACATTAATTTAATTTACAAATTAGCGTCCTTATCAGATTGTGATCTTGCACATCCATTCGCCACAGTCTTCCAGCCGCTTTTAAGTCGCTGAAAATATGTTTTTTTGCTGTTACTGATGTCACCTGACTGGTTTAACTATGTCAGTGAACACTGTGTAACGGGTAATAAGGGTGACACCCGGCCAGTAACAGAAGCATTTCATATTCTGCCTGGCTCAGCAGCCCGGGTTTTGATACAGATTCTTTGGTCTGCCAGACACGCAGACTAAGGCCACAACGCTCAGCCGCTGCTTCCTGCGAGAGACCTGCAGCCAGACGGAGCTCACGGATGTTAGTCTGCACAGCGACGGGAAAATGAGATACCTGTTTATCCAAAAAGACTCCTTTGTCCGCTTCGGCGACGGCTTTCAGCGAAAGAGGGGGCAACGCCTCGCTGAAGTGCGGTATTATCACAGGTGCGAGACTGCGGGCACGCATCAAAAATATTAAACTGTATCCGGAGCATGTCAATTTTCTGGCAGGCCGGTACGGTTTACCGTACCGGCGGATACCACATCAGAAGCGTTGCGTCCGGTGTTAACCGTCATCTATTTCTGCGCGCATATCCATCAGCGATGACACGATACGTCCCTCTTTTTCCGCCCTGTAGAACACCTCACCCGCCCGGCGTAACAGTCTCTCCATATCATCACCGGCCCCCTGCCGGGTGAATAACGCGCTCCGCATGCGGGAAGGTCAGTGCTGCAACGGTCTGGCGAACACATTTCGCGAGCATCAGCCCTCCCGCAACAACGGTGTGAGACAGAAAAAATATTAAGTCTTCACCGCCGAAACGAAGCACCACCTCACCACTGCGACTCAGGAAACGAAGTAACGCCGCCAGACTGAACAGCACCCTGTCGCTGGCATGGTATCGGCAGCTGTCGCTGTGATCTATATCGATGGCAATGATGCTGTGCATACCGATCTGAGGATATACCTGATTCCGGACGCTGAAGCCATGACGGTTCTTCAGGCCGGACAGGGAATTGGTCATCGCTCCATCACTGAGAACCAGACCTGTATCAATATCAGCTGTACATGGAAGGCCAGGACACCGCGAAGTCGCTCTGCCTCCGCGTATAAGGAGGCGATGCCCGCGAGTGTCCTGAGAATGGCAACGTTATCCCTGCCATTGCTGGATGTGGTCAGATGCTCAAAAGGCCGGGCTATCCGGATGGTAGCAAACCAGGCAGCACAATGGTCAGGGCCAGGAGGGCGATAATAAACCAGAATGTGCTTATAAACTTAACGTTACGTTTCTGTACCACACTGTATACCAATCCGCGCTGTGCGATGCCCGGATTTCAGTCCGTTGTATGAGTCAGCCTGCGATAACAAGCATGCCTATCATCCCGCAGGGAAAGGGGCTGTACGGTCAGCAGCATCATTGGGGTCAGGATAATGCCACTCATCTACTGTCCGGTAAGCAGTGAACGGAGATAAAACTTTTTTCAATTCAGCCCTGACAACTTTCTCACGCACCGGCAATCATTCCTGCCGCTCAGGCCCGTTTATGAGCCTGCTCCCGGGCTGACAAGCGGCTGTTGGTGGGGTGATAACAGTTAACCTTACCAGAAAACCGGCGCGGTTTTTCCGTAGGGTCCGCTCCCGCCAGGCAACTCAGGGAGCGGGATCCCGCCAGGCGGGGAGTAAACAACCGCCGGAGGCCGGTAGCGGAACCTTACCTGCAGGGGGTGTCTGTTGCAGGAGCCAGCTGTCAAGTTCTGTCGGCGTCAGCGGGCGGGAAAAGTAAAAGCCCTGTACCTGGTCACACCCGTAATCATCAAGCAAACTCACCGTTTCCCGGTCTTCCACGCCCTCGGCCACCACCACATAGTTCAGTTCTTTCAGCATGCGGATAACGGCGGCGGCGATAATGCGGCTGCCGGGATCGGTCGTCAGACCGGCAACCAGTGCCCGGTCAAGCTTGATAACATCAACCGGCATCTGCCGTAGACAACCAATATTACTGTAGCCGGCACCGAAATCATCCAGAGAAATTCGAAAACCGCTCCGCCTGAGTCGCTCCATGTTCGCCAGGGCTGCCGGATTTTCCGTGGCCTTTTCTGTTTCCAGACATTCAATGCCCACCAGAGACGCCGGCAGGCCAGCGCCGTTTATCCGGGTATGCAGCATGCTGACAAAGTTACTACGGGCAAGGTCACTGACACTGACATTGACCGACACCGGCAGGGCACGACCGTCATCAGACCAGCGCTTCAGCTGGCGAACCGCCTCGGCGACAACCCAGTCGGTTAATCTGTCCATCAGATTGGTGAACTGTGCCGCAGGCAGGAACTCCGCCGGGGAAAGCTCACCCCGCACCGGATGCCGCCAGCGGATCAGCGCTTCAAAACCCACAGGGTGACCGCCCCGAAGAGAAATCTTTGGCTGGTAAACCAGATAGAGACCACCGGTCCCGGTTTTCAGGGCCGCGGCCAGATCGTTCATCAGCCTGAAATCACCGTTGCGCCGGATATCACTGCACTCATCAAATTCCCGCGCACCGACATGCAGGCTGATGGCCTCATGCAGCGCGCTGACCGCACGCCGTAACACCTCCTGCGCCGGCAGCACAGCGGGTTCAAAACAGACTTCACCGGTATGAATGGTCAGGTCCATCGCCACACCATCCTCAGGACGGGCGATGACGTCGCGCAGCTCTTCGACAACGCGTTGTGCTGAGAAACGGTCGTCTGCCGGAGCCAGAATGGCATAACGGCCGGTGGCCACGGCATAGAGCACATCGGCTGGCGCCAGCGCCAGTCTGTCCCGCAGTAGGGTACCGATGTTGCGCAGCAGCGCTTCCACCGGCGTCATACCCAGTGCACGCGCCAGTTCATAAGCACGGGACATATCAATGCAGTCAATTAACGTCAGGCGAAGCGGAACGATATCAGCATCAGTGGCAAGGAGCCGCAGTTGACGTATCAGTGCCTGACGGTTGGGCAGACCGGTGGCCGCATCCGTAAAGCCGGCTGAATGCCAGGTCTCCAGAAATGCCATCACCAGGCGTGCCAGTGTTGTCAGCATTCTGACTTTTTTACGCGGGAACCTGTGTGGCTTCCGGTCCGTCACGCACAGGGTACCCAGGATGACACCTTCGCGATTTTCCAGCGGTGCGCCGGCATAAAACCGGATGCCGGGCGGGGCAACGACCAGCGGATGCGTAGCGAAGTTCGGATCAAGCAGGGTATCGGGCACAATCATAACATTTCCATTGTCCACCACATGACGGCAGAACGCATCTTCCCGCGACGTCCGGCATAACGCGAAATTATGCGCAGCCCGTACGAACTGATGATGTTCATCAATAACGGAGATGAAACTGCCCGGGATCCCCAGCGACTCGCTGGCAAGCCAGGCAAAC
The DNA here is from genome assembly GCF_030758455.1 of Erwinia pyri. Taxonomy (NCBI): domain Bacteria; kingdom Pseudomonadati; phylum Pseudomonadota; class Gammaproteobacteria; order Enterobacterales; family Erwiniaceae; genus Erwinia; species Erwinia pyri. Next base: position 73,861 of record NZ_CP132354.1, on the reverse strand, counting down.
TGTTTTAATATGGCATCCCGGCTGTCGTCGGGCATTTTGAGCGCGTCAGTGGCTTTTTGCCGCTGTGCCTCATTTCCACTGAGATTGATAAGCATGGATAGTTTCAGCCTGTTGTTGGCGCAGCTGCGCTGCAAAAAGCAAGGTGCTGTACTGCTCCCCGGGAGACGAGGAACAGACTGACATTGCCAGAAATACTGGTAAGATCGCTGGCAGAAAACCGCTGCCGACGGGCCGTACTGATGTCTCTTAAGGAGACTTGTATGATTCTCAGTCAGGTTATCGGCTGGTGACAGGAAAATTTTACGACCAGGCATGCCCCCACATCCGGAACGACAGTCGGCAAAACGAAATTCCGCTCAACAGCAGATTTTTCAGCGGGTGCTTCCGGACGGGGCCGCGCTGGTCCTGCCTGACCGGACTGTATCGGTATTATGGAGCGCATTGATACATAAACTGAAGACAAGGCCGGAAACTCATAGCCGCCCATGCCATTATGACGGCCGGTCCTGAGCTCAAACCAACACTGTTAAGTAGAAAAATTTTTAAGGTCATTACAGGTGAATAACATTGACGAGCCGGAACGCCAGGAGTAGTGGTATTCTTATTAAATTCAGTAACATCTGTACAATAAGGGATCGATAACCATTGTGTTGCGGCCAGTATAAGCTGTAACTGTTCCCTGCGGTTTTCACCTAAACATGAGGCCTACTGGCGTGCTGATGCCCCGGACCAGCCAGTAAATATTCGGGCAACGGTATCTCTGAGCGTCTGCTTAACCACTACTACTCCAGGAGAAAAAATGCTTGTTAATCTGAATGGTGACGAAGCGCAACGTCTGGAGGCCGTCAGGGTACTGCGCACGCCTGACGAAAGCCGGGATGCGATCCTCGATGATTTTGTGCATCTTGCTGCGGAGTCTCTGGGTATGCCGGGCAGTTTCATTTCAGTGCTGGATGACAGCCAGCAGTACATTACTGCCTCTCAGAATATCCCCGTCCGGAGGGTTCCGCGTAAAGACGCGTTTTGCCGCTATGTTATGGAGAGCGAAGGAACCGTTATTATTCCTGACATGCTTAAGGATCCGCGATCTTCAGATCATCCTCTTGTCACGGGGGAGCCCTACGTCCGTTTTTATGCCGGCGCCCCGCTGCGGACCGCTGAGGGGATACTTCTGGGTACGTTTTGTGTCACCGATACACGACCGCACCGGTTTTTATCACGTCAACGCAGAATACTTGAGCAACTGGCCGGTCTGGTGATGGCATTTCTGGAGACCTGGCATTCAGCCGGCTTTACGGATGCGGCCACCGGTCTGCCCAACCGTCAGGCACTGATACGTGAACTGCAGCACAGAGCGGTAATGTGTGGCGCTGACCGGTTGCGGCTGATGATTATCGACTGTATTGATATGCATAAAGCCAGCGAGCTGGAACGCTCACTGGGTATGCTGCCGGTCGAAGCCCTGCTCAGGGACGTCGGCAGGCTATTGTCCCTGCGTCTCAGCCTGCCGACCGGGGGCAAGCTGTATACCGTTGCTTCCGGACGCTATGCCGTGCTGACTGAAGAGACCTGTCCGCTGACCGCCGCTATCCTCAGTACGCGGTTACTGGGCGTCACGGCGCAGATAGAAGAGGGTATTGCTGTTGATCTGACAATTAATGTCGGTGAGGCGTGTTTCACTCCGGCTGACGTTTCTGCGCAGGAAGGGCTTCGTCGTGCGACCAGTGCGCTACATGAGGCCATCTCCTCCGGCAGCGGCGTACGGAGCTTTGATGCACTCACCGACGGACACCGTAACGGGGAGTTCCGGTTGATGCATGACCTCGCGACTGCTCTGCACGGCGGGAGCGGACTCTGTCTGGTTTACCAGCCCAAAATATCCCTTAAGTCGGGCGAACTGACCGGTCTGGAGGCCCTTATCCGCTGGCGACATCCGACGCGCGGTATGCTTTCTCCGGACGCCTTCCTGCCTTCCGCTGCCCGTACACGTCTGCACGCCGTGCTTGCTGACTGGGTCATACGGACCGCTATGGCGCAGCTGGCGTGCTGGCAGGAGGCTGGCTGTGCCGTGCCGGTCTCCGTGAATCTCAGCGAGAGTGATTTTTCACGCGATGGTTTTGCTGCCGCTCTTTCTGAGGGGATGAGGCAGGCCGGACTGGCACCGGCACTTCTTGATATTGAATGTCTGGAAACGGAAAAAATAGTGGAGAAAGAAGGGGCGGTTGCGGCGCTGCTGGCGCTCAGGGAACGCGGGTTCAGGATTGCACTCGATGATTTTGGCGCGGGTTTCAACAACATCAGCTACCTGCACCGGATGCCACTGGACATTATCAAACTTGACCGTGTGCTGGTGAGCGATATTGCCGTCGACAGCCGCAGCCGTACCATCGCCACTAACATCATCCGCATGCTTAAAGAACTTGAGTATACCGTCATTGCCGAAGGCGTTGAGGATCGGGCAACTGCAGACGTGCTGACAGCGGCTGGCTGCGACCAGGGGCAGGGATATTATTATTCGCGGCCACTGTCAGTTACCGACATCACCCGTCTGCTGTTGCGCATGCAGTGATGGGTCTCAGGCCGTTTGTACAGCAGTTATCCACCATTTCTGTGGATAACTTTAACCGCGTTTGGCTTTTTCTGTTCTCCCGCTCATCTGCATGCAGCTGGCAGGTTACGCTGCCAGCCCTGCAGCCCCCGCGTATCAAAAGCATACTGCCCGGCGGTAAACACATATTTCACCGGTTTGCCGGCTGCAAGCCGCCTCAGGAGTGCCCGTGGCATGGCAGAATACACAATGTTTACGGACCGTCCTGTGTCACCACTCGTTATCCAGCGCGTGTCAGCACCGGTTGCACCTGGCACCCTGAGCGCGTCCGGATTGAGAGAGCCTGCCGGAAATTCCACAGAAATGAACAGGGACTCTCCGCCCATACAGCTTATTCTCATGAAGGCCACGGGCTCTGAAGAGACCAGCGTGATGCTGAGAGCCGACACAAGACGCCCGTCCGCGCGTGCCTGAAGCAGCGCGCCGCAAAGAGCAACGCCTGCAATAGCCAGAATAAATTTACGATACGGTAAGGCCTGTCGGGTCATAAGCAGCACGGATCCTCATAAAGGCACGGCATCATCAGTGTCTCACCTGTGGGAGCGCTGAAACAGTGGTTCCCTTCCCGTCAGGACTGACGGCGCAGGCAACCACACCGTCAAACCGGATACCGAGGCAGAGACCTTCCTGTGTGGTCAGCAGAGAGAAGTCAACCCTGCCCAGGTGAGTAACCTGCTGACGAAAACAGGTATTCAGGCGCACGCTGCCGCCCATTATGCAAGTGAAAGCATACATGACACGATTGTTATTCAGTGTGCGGTGGAGTTCAGAGGTATCAGCAGTGACCACTCTGACCGGTTCATTCTCGCCGGTCAGAAAGGCCTGCAGCAGCCTGTACAGATCATCGTTATGATAGCCAGTATCAAATGCCTCATTAAGCAAAATCGTATAAGACCTGAGATCGAACATCTGTGCTCCAGAGATGGTCATTGCTGCGCAGAAAGTATGCCCAAAAGCCTGTCATGTGCGGATCTGTGAAGAGAGAAATCAATAGCCGCTACCCGGTCAGGATAATATATCTTATGTCCGGGCGCAAAGCGCCGCATGATACTGGAATATAGTTTTCGCTCTTCCCGGGTACAAATCGTAACGGGAACAGAGCAGGGCCCGTAAGCAGCATATGCCCAAATGCATGACGAAACCCTCAAACTGGCTGAGCGTAATGGCGTGGTCGCCGCAGCGCGAAAAATCAGCCTGTATGAGTCACAGTGCTATAACTGGCGCAGCAAACAGCAGCAAATGACCATTTCAACAGGGAAAACAAACAGGCTGCTGAAATTGCCTGCCTGAAGCGTCAACTGGCAGAGAAGGAAGAGGCACTTACCATTCTCCAAAAGGCCGCGGCATATTTCGCGAAGCGCCTGACAGGTGGAATTTATCGACGGATAGAAGGTCAGAATTTCCCGACAATATATTACGCATCTGGAAGCAGATCCATCTGAATTCAGAAAGCGTTGTACAACGTAGTAAGGGTTACCTATTAAATCTTTGTGTGCATTTTTCATCTTGTTACTGATTAGAAATGAGCAGATCATGTGTTTACCCTAGTTGAACAAAGCAGGTTACATGTTAATCAGCACTGAGAATTCTCGTAGTAACGTTGCAGATACACAACTCGCTTGTACGCTCGCTGCCGTTGCTGGAGCCCTGAATACAGCAGCATTTGAAATTGTAGGTTTTTTTTCTGCCAATATGACCGGTAACGTTTCTTCACTGTCGGATCAACTTGCAAAAATCAACTTTACATCTGGCATTTTTTTCTGTTTATCGTATGCATTTTCATTGCCGGCTCTGCATTTTCCACAATCCTTATTAATGCAGGACGCAGAAAGAACAACCGGTCGGTGTACGCTTTCAACATTATTATTGAAGGTGTGGGGCTGGTTTTGTTGGGTATTGTTGAGAGTTGGCTGGCTCCGCTTTCGCCTGAAGTATTACTTATTTTGTGCCTGAGTTTTCTAATGGGCTTACAGAATGCCGTCGTAACTCGCATATCTAATGCGCGTGTAAGGACAACTCATATATCAGGAACATCTACGGACATCGGTATAGAGCTGGCCACGCTCTTCGATGTGCTAAGATGAAAGGAGTCTCCAAAAGATGCTCCACTTTATCTTGAAAGACTCCGGCTACATTCATTCACCTTATTGTCATTTCTGGCTGGAGGAATTGCAGGGATATGGTTGTTTCATTTGCTTGGATATGGATTCCTGACATTTATAGGTGTTGGTGTGATTTGTTTGGCACTGCATAACAAGCTCAAAAAACATGAAAATTCATAACATAAAAGCACCGCCTACGGGCGGTTTTTCTATTGGAGTGAATATGAGCGAAGAACAATCCCAGGGCAGCTGCACCGTTAAGGGGGCTCGGACACTTTCACACGACGGGACTGATAAGATGAACCGGCTCAGGGATATAAGCCGCCATTTCCTTACCCTGCTGGACACTACAAAAGAAACAGGCGCAGTTCCACGGTGGATGGCCATGGCGAATACCGAAATGCAGAAAGCTTGCATGTCAGCATGTCGAACTGTAACTCTGCCGGAAGACGATTGCTAAGGTCATCACAGGGCGCATTTGCGAGTGCGCCTGATGATGAATTATGACCCTGGAATAAGGTAAAAAGCGTTGGTGAAAGAAACGTTGTCTTCCAGCGCCTGAAGGGCTGGAGCGATGAACTCATCCTGGTACCAGACGACATCATCGACAGGAACCGTTGCAGAACATTTCTCGCACCGGATACTGGCAACGGATTCATCTCTGGAAGATTTTGCAGATGAAGTAAACCGGTCACATCCGCATCCTGGACATATCAATTGTAATACTGGCATAGCCTCAAACTTAATACATGAAGGTGGATTTAAGAATAATCTTAACAGGGTCGGATAGCGATAGCGTGATGTGTAAATTTTATGCAAAAGTAGAATCACAAAGTGTCAGCAATAATTAACTGGTTGATGGATATGGCTATCACTGCAATGCAGACCCGGCACATTGATCACCACATGGCATGTTTCTTCAGCATGTCGCTGAGCTTCAGCGTGCTGATACTGTCTTCACCGACCCGGGCTGGGACTATGACAAGCGCAAGGAAGAATTAACTGGCATTGATCTCAACCATCGCCATCCAATAATTAAATAGCAGCACTGTAGTGGCAGCATAACCAGCTCAATCACGAGCGCGTTAAGCTGAGAGCCACTTCACAACGGCTCGAAAGTGTCTGGATTATCCGTGGCGATTCGAGTATTGCCAGACAACTAAAGTTGCTTAGGGGCTATTCATTACGAATTTAGCCTGGTATTGTGCTAAGAGTGGTTACGAATTCACACAACTTAATTATTTAAACCTCTCTCCGGCGGTTTTTTTTCTTATCTACACAACAGGTAAGAGAACTTCCCTAAAGGGACTTGGCTTAAATGTACTCGGTACTCTTTACCGTTGTGATACCTAACAGGGCAGTGTCATGCGATTGATAGCTCATAGGCTTTATAACAAAGCTGATATGTTTTCTGCAGCACTTTGAGCTTTCTTTTACTTACAAACGATAACAGCCGATACCGGGCTGGATACGGGTATAGGAATTTATTATATTCATAGCGATAGCCATTCTCATTATTTCAAAGCCTTGTATAATAGAGGTGTTTTTTTAAGACTGACATTTCTAAGCTATAGGGAAACTTTGATGAGTAAGCTGCAGGTCGGTGATTTGGCGGTGATTGTTTCTGCTAACGTCCCAGAAAACATCGGAAAGATTGTTGAGCTTTTAATTTATTTAGGCCCCAGCAAAAGTGATGTCAGTAACGAAGTCGCTCCTGCCTGGTACGTGAAGTGTGAGGCAGGTCTAGTGACAACTCAGGGAAACAAAACAATGCGCGGAGGTGTTTTCATCAGGCGACTAATGCCTCTTGGTGGTTATGAAAATTTCCATGCTGATCTGCATTATAAGGAGATAGCAGATAGCTAAAGCCGTCAAGCCGACTAAACTCAGTGGATGCAAACTCCGCCTCGCTATATTCAAGAAGGTCGCCATCAGAGCGACCTTTTTTATTCCAGTTTTGGCCCTGCCAATCAACTCCCCCCTTGATTTCCCTGTGTAGTGGTAGGCGAACTTTACCCTTTTAAAAACACATGCAGCCGCCTGAAAGAGAGGTGGGTATCCCGGACAGACCTGATAACCTGGCGGAATGCTCGCCAGGCTGGCAAATCACCGCAATGAGGTCGACTACTCAATTCTGGCATTCGTTATGTCAACCCTCACAACCTCGCGGAACAGGAAACCATATGGCGTGACCGGCTCACCGGTGCGGCGATGTGTGGAATCCTTTGTTTTTTGCTCAGCCAACACTAACGGCAATATGCACGATATTCGGCTGGACGTTTCCGCCGGAATTATGCTGGACGTTGTCTGCATTCGTCGGATATATCGGCGTTAATGTGCTCTTCTCTTCTCCTCTGTTCGCAGGCGAGTAGGTATTGAAGGGGTTAACGGAGGTTCAAATGCTGACAGTTAATCAATTCCAGTGCGCAACGGGTATTAGCGATAAATTGGGGGATGTATGGCGATAGCTCTTCCGATAAGGGTTAACGGCAAGCTATGAAAATAAATTAGATAGTTAATGGTTATCGAAAAGATAGGTAAGGCCGTATTTTATTTTCCTGATTTAGTTCTAAATTTTCTGGGCACAAATTAGAAGAGAAAAAATATGCCAAAATTTTATTACATTGCACTACTGACACAGCACAATGCCAACTTTCGTATTCACTCTGAAGAGTGTGTTTCGCTTCCGTTAAGAGCCAGCCGACAATTTTTAGGCACTTTTTACCACGAAGGCGATGCGGTTAAGGTATCAAGGGTATTGCATCCTTGTGCTAATCCATGCCCTGTTTGCTTTGAAAATCCCAGAAAGTATCAGTCAGAAATATAACCGCCTACGGGCGGTTTTTTATTGGGGTGAATATGTTCGAGGCACGCATCTATAACAGCCGCAGGGACAAAACCAGGCTCACATTCCTGAAGTCTCACCCTCTCTGTAAGATGTGCCTGAAGCAGGGCAGAACCAGCAACCGTTGTGGGTCACATCAAGCCTCACAGGTTGAAGGAAGCACTGAAAGGCGGGAAGCCGAAAGAGATTGCAAAGGCTCAGAAGTTGTTCTGGGATAAAACGAACTGGTAGCCGGGGCTGATATTTACGTCTTTGCTCCGATGCCGCATGTGGTCGATTTTCAAATCCGTCTTAACCCGGACACTGAAGAAGTCCGCTATGCCGTTGAAGCTGAACTGCGCTCAATGATGCTTCGGGACGGTGTGCCTGAAGGGGTTTTAAAACCTACATGTATCAGTGAGGCGATCAGTATCGCTACGGTAGAATACGGCCATACGCAGGTCAGCCCGTCACTTCCCCAAAAAGACATGTCTTGCCCAATACACCCAGCAGGAGCTGGATCACAGCCCAACTAAACAACAGACCGAGAAAGACACTGAAGTTCAAAACACCGAAAGAGATAATTGGAAAGCGTGTTGCGTTGACAGGTTGAATCTACATCGATTGAACTCACAGCTCATAGCGGACTATGTGTCCGTTTTAGATCGCCTGGTGATGAAGCTGAAGTAGCAAATCACACGTTAACTAACGTGTGATGAATTTATGCTTAAATGGCGTATTGGCTTTAGATATTTGTTCTAACCGCCCGCCATGCACGTGCGCAAAATCCATGAGGGCATTTTAAGGCGATACGGGCGGTGAAAGGTTACCTGAAGCCACGAAACCGTGCTGAGGGCGCTTGCGGCTGTGCGGGTAAGTAATCTTATGTTAAATAAAGCCTATGGGCACAACTTCCTGCTTCTCTCATCAGGTTAATCCGCCTTCGCCTGAGCACCTGTTTATTGACTTAAATTCAAATAATAAGAGAATGTTTCTTTTTCAGCGACCATCAGAAAGAACCGGAGTTTATCATCGCCAGTTCTCGTGTATTTTCCTTTTTAACTTCCGTTAAAAAGTCAGGCGTAATTGTTGCCACTGGTGTTTTACTTGCCAGTTGCTCTTCCGAACCCCCTAAATCTCTGGTCACCCCGCTTCCCCCTGTGGCTAAACAACCTCTTCCACAGCCATCAGCGCAAAATCAGGAACCGGTGCGCGGCGTCTGGCTGGCGACCGTCTCCCGTCTGGACTGGCCGCCGGTATCGTCGGTGAATGCCAACCGTGCGGATATCCGCATCAGCCAACAGCAAAAAGCGCTAACGGATAAGCTGGACAGGCTTAAAAGTCTCGGTATCAATGCGGTGTTCTTCCAGGTGAAACCCGATGGTACGGCCCTGTGGTCATCAAAGATTTTGCCATGGTCAGATATGCTGATGGGGAAAATTGGTGAGGACCCGGGTTACGATCCGCTAAAGTTCATGCTGGATGAGGCGCATAAGCGTGGCATGAAGGTTCATGCCTGGTTTAATCCCTATCGCGTATCCGTCAACACCAAACCGTCAACCGTTACTGAACTCAATCGCACACTTTCGCTGCATCCGGCCAGCGTATTTGTACTGCATCGCGACTGGATCCGTACCGCAGGCGAGCGTTTTGTACTCGACCCTGGCATCCCGGAAGCACGAGACTGGATCACCAGTATCGTGGCTGAGGTGGTTGCGCACTACCCTGTGGACGGTGTGCAGTTTGATGATTATTTTTATGCCGAGACCCCTGCCTCCGCCCTGAATGACAGTCTGACCTTCAAAAAATATGGCCAGGGATTTGACTCAAAAGCGGACTGGCGACGGTACAACACTCAGCAGTTGATTGAACAGGTTTCGCGCACCATTAAACAGCTGAAACCCAATGTTGAATTCGGCGTCAGTCCTGCGGGCGTATGGCGCAACCTGTCGCATGACCCGGCAGGATCTGATACGCGGGGTGCGGCAGCTTATGATGAAGCCTATGCGGATACCCGACGCTGGGTACAGCAGGGTTTGCTTGATTATATTGCCCCACAGCTCTACTGGCCCTTCTCGCGTGAAGCGGCGCGTTATGATGTGCTGGCACAATGGTGGGCTGATGTGGTGAAACCTACAAACACCCGTCTCTACATTGGCATTGCCCTGTACAAAGTAGGCGAACCGTCAAAGAATGAGCCAGCCTGGACGATACAGGGCGGCGTACCGGAATTAAAAAGGCAGCTCGATTTGAATAAGTCTGTGCCGCAAATCAACGGCACCATTTTGTTCCGGGAGAACTATCTCAACCAGCCTCAAACCCAGGAAGCGGTTAGTTATTTAAAAAGCCACTGGGGAAGCTGAAACTCATCTCTGTTAGCTACGCGAATTATGATGTGACACCCCTGCTCGATCCTCAGCATTCGCGTAGCGTGGCCAGCCTTCTTTGTCGGCTTGGCCTTTTTTCCTGCCCTCTGACCCGGTTATGCGACGCCATTGCCTTCATTTTATGACTACAGTGTTGTTCTGTTACCCGCGTTATCCTGCTCAAAAATTTTATGCTTAACTAAACGGTTGCGAAGCCATTCCTGAGCTTTTCCTGCTTTAGCTTGTTTTGACCACAGTAAATCAACACCAACAATCCAGTCCGTGAAGGGATACTCCTGCTGCCGTAATTCAACTAACGTCCCTGCGCGCAATTCACGATTAACAAATTCACGCGGAAGCGAAGCCCATCCCAGACCAGCAAGCGCCGCGTCAAGCATGGCGCTATAGCTTTCTACCCGCCAGAGCATAGGACTGCCTAAATATTCTGTTGTGGCTATTTTTTTCTCCTGTAAGCCAAAGGTGATGTGTCGCCAGTTGTGCAGATCGGCAAAAGAAACAGGGATTTGTTGAGCAAGAGGATGGCCAGCGCTGACAACATGCACCATGACGATCTTACCCAGTTGAGCAAACTGAATTTTATCGCTTTCAACCGAGTGTGAGAGGGCAATACCCAGATCCACCTCTCCATTTTTGACCATTGCCCCCACATCGCCCCAAAACGGCTCTCTGATATGTATATCTACTTCAGGAAAGGTCATAGAGAATTCATATAGAACCGGCGCAATGATGACGTAAGGAAGTTCAATGGCAAGACTGACATGACTCTCAATCGCCCGGTTAAATGCCGTCACGCGTCGATCGAAAGCATGGCATCTTTCCAGTATTGTTTTGACATATTCCCGGAGAACTTCCCCTTCTGATGTCAGTCGCACCTGCCTTGGCGTTCGTTCAAACAACGTAACGTTCAGTTCGATTTCCAGATTGCTCATCGCCATATTTACCGACGACTGGGATTTTTTCATTTGACGCGCAGCAGAAGAAAATGATCCTGACTTGGCTACCTGCTCAAACATCATAAGTTGTTCCAATGAATATTTCAAAATAGCTCCCGGCTTTCAATTTTCCTGAAAACAGTTCACTTACTTGTATCATTTTTTTACTTATACAGTGAGCTTCCTGATGTTAAAACGCGATTAAGGATGTTTATGGCAACGTCAATTGCAGAGAAAAAACCTGAAAGCTCGCTGAGTGTCAGGCGGATAGCTTCGCTGGGATTCCAGCACGTACTCGTTATGTACGCAGGTACGGTAACGGTGCCTTTGATCCTTGCTTCGGTAATGGGCTTAAACGGGGCTGAGACGATTACGCTCGTTAACGCATGTCTGCTTACATCCGGACTGGCCACGCTGCTTCAGTCTGTCGGCATAGGTCGTTTTGGCGGAAGGCTACCCCTTATTCAGGGATGTTCATTTATCGTGCTGGCGCCTATGGCCATGATTGGCCAGGAGTATGGGATCACAACTGTTTTTGGCTCCGCCATAGCGTGTGGATTATTTACCGTCCTGACAGCCCCGCTTTTCAGCAGGTTAGTCCGCTTTTTCCCGCCGGTGGTGATTGGGTGCGTGATAACCATCATTGGTATTTCGCTTATGCCTGCAGCGGCCATCTGGATTGGAGGAGGAAATCCAGATGCGCCTGACTTTGCCAGTCCGTCCAACTTACTACTCGGTCTGGCTACTTTAGTAATCACCCTGTTCTTTTACTGTAAAACGCGTGGTGTTATCAGAAACTTCAGCATTCTGGCCGGCATGATGGCCGGAACATTGATCGCTTTAACAGCTGGCTTAACCGACTTTTCAGCTATCAGTAACGCGGCATGGATTGGTATCAGTATGCCCTTCTCTTTTGGCATGCCGGAATTTTCACCCGTTCCCGTTTTTGTGTCCTGCCTGGCTATGTTGATCGTCATGACAGAAACAACGGGTAATGTCCTGCTGATAGACAAGCTTATTGGCCGACCGACCACACCACAACGTCTTGCCGATACGATACGGGCTGACGGTCTTTCAACCATGGTTGGCGGGTGTTTTAACAGCTTTCCCTATAATGCATTTTCGCAAAACGCCGGGCTGATCATGCTTACACGTATTACCAGCCGTTCAGTGCTTGCCGCTGCGGGTTTGATACTGGTATTACTCGGCCTGTTTCCTAAACTTGGCGCTATTGTTTCAGCTATCCCGCGTCCGGTTTTAGGCGGTGTCGGCATTTTGATGTTTGGCATGACGCTGGCAGCAGGTATCCAGCAGCTTAAAGATATCAGCTTTGCAAACGACAACAATATCCTCATTGTTGCCGTTTCAATAAGCATTGGCATTATACCCATGGCTTTTCCGGCATTATTTAAATCCCTTCCTTCGTCGTTAAGACTGATTTTTGACAGCGGCATTTTCATTGGAGGATTTACCGCTGTTTTACTTAATGCCTTACTGAATTCCGCTACAGGAGAAGAAAATGAGTAACGCAACGGATATTAAATTCCTGAGAATGTCGAACGAAGTGGGAAAACGCGCTGTCGCCCTGGGTAAACATCCTTTCGGTGCGGTGCTGGTCGCCCCTGACAGGGAGACCGTACTTTTAACACAATGTAATATCGATACCGTTAACCATGCGGAATCAACACTTGCCCGAATAGCTGCAAGTAATTTTACGGCAGAGTTCCTTTGGAACTGCACGCTTTATACTGCGGTTGAACCCTGCTGTATGTGTGCCGGAACCCTCTACTGGGCAAATATTGGCCGTGTCGTATATGGAATGAGCGAAACGCGTCTCCTTGAGTGCACGGGCAATCATGAAGAAAATCCTACGATGAGTGTGCCCGCATCATATATTTTTGAGCATGGGCAGAAAAAAATCGAACTGATTGGGCCTGTTTATGAGGTTGAAGAGGAAACGCTGGAATTGCAGAAAGCCTTTTGGTTTCACAAACAATAATATTCTGATGGGCCGGTGGCAGAAAGCCTGCCCATCCATATTTCGATGGCACCCTCTTCCGGTTCTGACCGGCCATCGGGATAGGGCGCTCAGGACACCACGATGGGTAAGGATCGCTGACATCAGCGATCGTCCTGACCGGACACAGGTCAAAATCCGATTCCGTCCCCCTTCTGCCAGCAGGTTCATATCGAGATCGCCGGGCACTACATTGGATAGCAATGCTCCTGGAGCTAAGTAATCCTGTGAAGAATGCTTAGCGCAGGCTGTTTTTCGCTTCCCAGCCTGATCCCAAAGATAATGTGTAAAGTCAGAGAGGAAATAATAATCTACGTATCAACAATGTTGACACGTCTGGCGGCAAGCGTTAATGTTGATACAGTGTATCAACTACGGAGAAATCAATCATGGCCCAAGCAATCGTTAAAAAATGGGGTAACAGCCCTTCAGTACGTTTACCCGTTGCAATCATGCAGGCGGCATCTCTCAATGTTGATGATGCTGTTGACATTGAAGTGGAAAATGGCCGAATCATTATCGTTCCGGCAAAAGTAAAGGAATACTCACTCGATGCCCTTCTGGCGGGAATATCGACTGAAAATCTCCACGAAAAGGCAGAGTTTGGTGCAACCACAGGTAAGGAATTGCTCTGATGGTATCGCGTTTTGTACCAGAATCAGGGGATCTTATCTGGATTGATTTAGATCCTGTGGCCGGGCATGAGCAGGGCAGACACCGCCCTGCAGTCGTGCTAAGCCCGTTCGCCTATAACAATAAAGTTGGTCTGCTGCTTTGTGTACCCTGTACCACACAGGAAAAAGGTTATCCATTCGAAGTGAAAATCTCAGGCAGTCGTGAGGGAGTTGCTCTGACAGATCAGGTTACCTGCGTCGACTGGCGTACCAGGAAAGTGACAAAAAAAGGAACGGTAACGAGTGCTGAGTTGGCAGAAATTAAGGCTAAAGCCAAAGCTCTTATCAATTAACCTCTGAAAATTAGCCGGATATTTTCAGTCAGGCATTCTATTGCTCAATGGATCAGGACTTCAGGCCAGCTCCATTTTCTCACAGGCGGAATGCAGGTTTGTACCCCCACCATGACTTTCGCGAAAGAACAGTAAAAACAAAATAAAAAATCATAGGTTACGACTTATCATAAAATATAAGTTTTATACTAAAAGATAACATCTAAAGAGCGCCATAAGGGCATAGTTTAAAAACGCATTTTGTTTTTTATCACATTCATTCAATAAAGGTGCTTTGTTGCCGGGGCAGCCCAGCTTATCTTCCAGCGTGTGCCAGAGTTGACCTGCTGGCCTGCCTCCAGTGTCAGATATAACGATCAGTTAGTAATATCGGTTTGGTTACCTTCTATTTTTCCATTTCTCCAGCCTGCTGCAAATTCAGCCGGCGTCTGATAATTCAACGATGAATGAGGTCTGGACTCGTTATAGTCCTGCCGCCAGTCATTAATGATTTTCCGGGCATGAAGAACATCGTTGAGCCAGTGCTCATTCAGGCATTCATCCCGAAAGCGGCCGTTGAAACTCTCAATAAATCCGTTCTGAGTTGGCTTACCCGGGGGAATTAAGCGCAACTCAACACCATGTTCAAAGGCCCATTGATCGAGCGCGCGACAAGTAAATTCCGGGCCTTGATCGGTTCTTATCGTCGCCGGCCAGCCACGAAACAGTGCAATACTGTCCAGAATGCGTGTCACCTGAACGCCTGTAATCCCGAATGCGGTGGTGATCGTCAGGCACTCCTTTGTGAAATCATCCACACAGGTAAGGCACTTAATCCGGCGGCCGTTGCCGAGTGCATCCATGACAAAATCCATCGACCAGGTCAGGTTCGGCGCATCCGGGCGCAGCAGTGGAAGCCGCTCAGTCGCCAGCCCTTTACGACGCCGTCTGCGTTTTACGCTCAGGCCATTAAGGTGATAGATGCGGTAAACCCGCTTGTGATTAACGCAAAGACCTTCACGCCACAGAAGCTGCCAGATACACCGGTAACCAAAGCGGCGGCGTTCAAGTGCCAGCTCTGTGATACGTAGAGATAGCTGTGCGTCAGCAGCCAGGCGCTGAGCCGAATAGCGGCAGGTTGAAAGGGACAGACCAGCCAGCCTGCAGGCTCGACGTTGCGACAGACCCGTTGCCTCACACATGGCCTCTACGGCTTCCCGCTTCTGGTCTGTCGTCAGAACTTTCGGCCCAGAGCCACCTGAAGCGCCTCCTTATCCAGCATGGCTTCAGCAAGCAGCTTCTTGAGGCGAGCGTTCTCTTCATCAGGCGACTTCAGACGTTTAACCTCAGGCACTTCCATACCGCCAAACTTCTTGCACCAGGTATAGAAGGTAGCGTCTGAAATAGCATGCTTGCGGCAGAGTTCCCTGGCCGAAACCCCGGCTTCGGCCTCGCGGAGAATACTGATGATCTGTTGGTCGGAAAATCGCTTCTTCATGGGGATGTCCTCATGTGACTGATGAAGACATTACTGACATCGCGGTGTATTAATCAACGGGGAGCAGGTCAGTCTAGAAGAAGCTTAGCTTTATTATTCCCGCCAACTTGGGTGCGGACGGAAGCGAGATTGAAGAAAGCGTAGGAAATTTGTCGTCCTGGCAGGCAACCCTTCGCGCTGGTGCGTGAGTGCGACAATATCGGCGTCTGGCAGCTTCCAGCCGGGTAGTAATCGCACGAGAGTGCCATTCGCCAACGACTCCGCAACATCCCACTCTGAGCGCATGATAATACCGTGACCGTCACATGCCCATTTTCGTATTGCACTGCCATCGTTACAGCTTAATGCAGGACGAATTCGGACATTAAGCATCTTTCCTGAGCGGCTAAATGACCAACGTGTAACATCCTCGTTGTTTTCACGTAGCGCGATACACGGTAGGGCACTCAAATCCTCCGGATGTTCGGGTGACCCATAACGCCCAATGAATTCGGGTGAGGCGCAAACATACCTTCGATTGGGCGCAACCACATGGGCGACCATATTCGATGAGCGTAGTTGTCCAATATGAACTACAACGTCAAACCGGTCATTGACCTCAACCATGGGCTGCTCCGACAGACTGAGAGCAATTTCGATTTCGGGATGCATTCGCTGAAATTCTGCAGCCGCGGGCGCTACATGATGTCGCCCAAACCCGAATGGAGCGTTGACTTTCAGCTTGCCGACGAAGCCATGTCGCCGTTCTTCCAGATCCTCCAAGAGCGCATCGAACTGCTCGACGAGATCAGCGCCACGAAGACATAGTAGCTCACCCTCGTCAGTGAATCGAAGCTGACGAGACGAACGGTCGAGGAGTCGTATTGACAGCCGCCGTTCCATCTGTTGTAGCCGTTGAGTAACAGCCGAAGGCGTCAAACCGAGCTTACGCGAGGCCGCCAGCAAGCTGTAACATTCACGGATCGTGAGAAGAAATCGGAGGTCAATAACTTCATTCATTAAGTTTATCTGAATCCTAGATTTATAATTATTAAATTCCAATCTATATCGAGAACAATAGAATGGCAATAACTAAGGAGGTCACATATGCAATTAATCGAACAAATTGAAACCCCTGCCCTACTGTTAGATCGAGATAAGCTCGATGCCAATATCCGCAGGATGGGAGAAAAACTGAAGGCATTCGACGTCGTGCTGCGTCCTCATGTGAAGACCAACAAATGTCTTGAGATCAGTGAGCGGCTGTTTGCAGAGGGACGAGGGCCGATCACCGTCTCCACGTTACGTGAGGCTGATTTTTTCCTCGAAGCCGGGTTTACCGACATCCTCTATGGAGTTGGCATCGCTCACAACAAATTTGCTCACGCTGCCACACTGATTTCGAAAGGTGCACAGCTCAAACTCGTGCTGGACAATCTCGAAACGGCAAGACAGCTGGTAGAGTTTGCTCGCAGCTCAGGCTATCGATTTGAGGTCTTGCTCGAAATTGATTGTGATGGACATCGCTCTGGACTTTCCCCTAGATCCCCAATGCTTATTAAAATTGCACAATTGCTCGGCGGTACTGGGGTCGAGCTGTGTGGGATCATGACGCATGCAGGTAAATCCTATGACTGCAAATCCCTCACAGAAATTCAGGCATGTGCAGTGCAGGAAAGAGACGCTATTGTCCGGGCCAGGGAAAGTTTGTCAGAAGCTGGCTTTGATCTCTCCATTGTCAGTATTGGCTCAACCCCTACAGCATTGTTTACTGAAGATTTACGAGGAGTTACAGAGGTTCGAGCGGGCGTCTTCGCTTTTTTCGATCTGGTTATGGCAGGCTTGGGAGTTTGCAGGGAGCAAGACATTGCTGTGTCGGTCCTGACGACTGTTATCGGGCATCAGCCAGAGAAGGGATGGATCATTACGGATTCCGGATGGATGGCTTTATCCCGTGATCGTGGTACTGCAAAGCAGGCGGTAGACCAAGGTTATGGCGTGGTTTGTGATGTGAGCGGGCGTCCACTACAAGACCTGATAGTCAGCGCTACCAATCAAGAACACGGCATAATCTCTTCGCGCTCCGGCAGACTTGAACCTTCTCAGTTACCACCACTGGGTACGCTGTTGCGTATACTGCCAAATCATGCATGCGCAACGTCGGCACAACACACTGGTTATCACGTCTTAGCAAATAACATTCGCAAAGTCGAGTACTGGCCGCGTATCACTGGCTGGTAGTTAAGGTCATTCATATTTCTTCGGTGGATGAAAATGACACTAGTTTCCGGTAGTAAGTTGTCGCCACTTGGTGACCATTATTCTTACGGCGTTGTCGCAGGGCAGTTACTGTTTGTGTCCGGACAGCTGCCGTTTTTGCCTGAGACCGGCCAGTTCCCACAGGGTTTAGAGGCGCAGACGTGTCGATCCATGCAAAACCTGTCCACAGTGCTTGCTCAGGAAGAAGCTACGCTTGAGCAGTTGGTGAATGTACCAATTCACATTGTAGACGTTGCTGACTGGCCGTCGGTCAACAGGGTCTATTCGGAAGTGATGATTATACATCGTCCGGCTAGAACGATCATTCCTTGTGGTGCCTTGATAGAGATATCAGGTGGTGCCTTGATAGAGATATCAGGAAAAGCAGCACTCAATCAATCTGAACAAGGATATTGTACATGAAAACGCCTGACATCATCCATAAGCAAGGGCCTGTCAAAATTGTCCTTTTTGACTTGCTCACTGCTCTTCTTGACTCTTGGACTCTGTGGAATTCGGTTGCTGGTTCCGAAGAAAAAGGCAGAATTTGGCGGGGGGCTTATCTAAAAGCAACCTACGGATGTGGTTCTTATCGACCATATGAGACATTGGTTGAGGAAGCTGCAGTGAGTGTCGGGCTTGAAGCTAAGTTCGCTCATACACTGGAAGAACGCTGGACCGAATTGCAAGCTTGGCCTGAAGTTAAGCGGGTACTTAAGGAGCTTCAACCACATTACAAATTAGGTGTGGTCACCAACTGCTCGCAGCGCCTCGGCCGCATTGCCGCTGATCTTGTTGGCGTTCCCTTCGATGTCGTCGTGACTTCCGAACAGGCTGGTTTTTACAAGCCGCATCCTGAACCATATCTTCTGGCGTTGCGTAATGCCGGCTTTATGCCTGCCGAGGCTATATTTGTTGCCGGCTCTGCTTATGACATGTTTGGGACGCAGAAGGTGGGGTTGCCCACGTACTGGCACAATAGGGTTGGGTTAACTGCACCTGAAGGTGCGCCGAGTCCTTTCATAGAGCGCTTCACGCTCGACCCGCTGTTGCAAGATATTGCGTCCCTAAGTCGGTCCTAGACTTCAATATTACTAATGTACAAGACGGCCTGGTGCCGTCTCTGCTTTTATTCGCTTGCATAGAAAGCATAAGTTTACAGGGCAGCCGTATTGATGCATTTGAATCGGTACTACATCAAAATTGGTTCCGCTCTCTCCTCGGGAATCGAACGCCACAAGCCGTTTTACCAACTTTAATATGTAAAGTTCCTTGTTGTTTACAGGGCTTGCGGTCGTCAATATCGTGCAGTCTTGTGATGGAATGCATGTCGATCCAAGTGAGCTCAATGTTTCTGACGTTGCGTCGTATGCAGCTGAAGAGGAAAAACAGAGCATGGGGGGAAGTTTGTGCTGCATATTATTTCTAATGATCCTATCCACGTAATGTGGACATGGCCCTGAGTGATATTCTGGTTTTCAGATTGTTCCGGGCAGAGTCTGGCACTGTGCCTCCGCCACCGATTGTAATCGCACCAAATATCACTGAACACCATCGTTCGCATCATTTCCCTGTTGATCAAGCGTTCACCGTGGATACATTCCAGCTTCAGCGTGCGGAAAAGCTTTCCGCGAATGCATTGCCGTCATAACAGCCTCTGGCGCTCATGCTGCCACGCAAATTATGTCGCCTCACCAACGTCTGATAATCTGCTGAACAGTATTGGCCACTATGATACGTTTGGACAATGATATTTCCCGGGCGTTTACGCCGTCAGAGCGCCATTTGTAGCGACTAACAGGCCAGCTGTGCCGTCATCCGTGGATGACATCGACCAGCCGATAACAGCCTGTGACTACAGGTCAATCACCACTGCTAGGTACAGCCAGCTTTCAACAGTGCGTAATTACGTGTTTTACCCACCCATTTTGGTTCAGTCCACTGGTGTAAAAGTCCTGCTTCAGCAGGTTTTCAGACACCAGCAGAACATGCTCTCGATAACTGACCGGGCTGAACCTGAATAAGCAGGCTTAGGGTGAATTGATTTACTGAGTTGTGTCGCTTCTCGCATACAGGTAGGCAGTAGCGCGCGATATCCCCAGATGCTGGGAAACCGTCTCCATCGCCTTCCTGACCTCAAGCAGGCCACTTGATTTTAGTTCAGTAACAAGTTGCTTTCTGTCATGCACGCTCAGTGAGCGCGGGGTCGTTGCGAGCCGCGCAGCGTACTGTTCTATCCGCTGTCTGATCATTTCCGTTCCGGCTGGCTCCAGATTTTCGCTGACGCTGTTATTGCTGAGGCTGGTGAACTGTGCGAGGGCATTCTGCATGCCTCTGAACAGGGTCATATCAACATTCAGGCATATTGCGGCAACATATTCACCTGCCTCATTTTTGATACCAATAGAGGTACTTTTTGCAGGCCTGCCATCGGAAAATTTATTGGCGTAATTCGCAATGATATTCGGAAATTCAGGAGAGCTGATACGGGCAAGGCCAAGCTCTGTGGCCGGATCGCCAGGTTGACGGCCAGAGAGATTATTACGGATGGAAAGAACTGCATGATCAGGCGTTTTCAGATCATGAACCACTACTTCGCAGAACGGGGCAAAAGTTTTGCTCAAACCTTCTGCAATCGATTCCAGCTGAGACAATAAAAAACTGTTTTCAGAGGCCTTCATACCACTCTCCCGCAAGCGTTTGATTAAAAATAGTTATTAGCATCTCGCTTATTTTCCAAGATTACCATAAATGTCAGCGTGTCAGGTGAAACGCAACCGCATCTGCGGGGTTCCTGGTGACCAGGATAATGAACGTCTCAATCCTGCGCAAATTTTATGGCTATCTGTAGACAGTTTCATATCTGAAATATATAAGAAAAAAAGATTACACAAAACGTATTATTTTATACATAGTGTATCGCGCTTTAATTAGGGAACTACACGGAAGTGGGCGCGCCAGACAATCCGTTAGACAGCGGATCATTGATACCAAAACGCCTAAGGCGACCATTTAGACGGAGAGTGTATGTCCTCATCCACTTTAGTGAACTCAACCAAAAAGCCGTTCTATTATTCCCTGACTTTTCAGCTTGTTGTAGGTCTCATAATGGGAAGTATAACCGGACTGCTGTGGCCAGACTTGGGCGCTCAGCTGAATCCCCTTGCAAAGAGCTTTGTCAGCCTGATCAAAATGGTGGCCGGACTAATCGTTTGTCTGACGGTCATCAGTGGTTTCGCGCAAATGAAAGAGGGATCGGGCCTAGGCAGAACGGGTCTCATTGCGGTGGTGTATTTTGAAATTGTTAGCACGATAGCCCTCCTGACCGGGCTGGTGCTTGGAAATATATTTGAACCAGGAAAAGGTCTTCACATACATGCTGATGCTGCAGCCGCAGTAAGTACACCTCATTCTCCGACCGGAACAGTGGATTTCTTCCTGAGCATTATACCGAAAACGGTAGTGGATGCCCTTGCCAGCGGTGTCATGCTGCAGGTGCTTCTGGTTTCCCTGCTGTTTGGATACGCACTCTTCGCCATGGGTGAAAAGGCGAAACCGGTAGTGGATTTTGTCAACGTGCTCAGCGATGCCACTTTCAAAGTGGTTGGGATCATCCTCAAACTTGCTCCGATCGGCGTTTTCGGCGCCGCGGCGTTCATGCTCGGTAAATATGGCCCCCATGCCTTACTGCCCCTTCTGGAACTTGTAGGGCTGGCCTATCTCGGGGGGCTTTTCATGGTGCTCGTGATTTTTACAATCGTTGCACGTCTGACCCGATTTAACCTTTTTTGGTTTATTAAACACATTCGTGAAGAGCTGATTATTGCCTTTACAACTTGCTCCTCCGAGGCTGCCCTGCCGGGTCTGATGAATAAACTTGAGCAGGCGGGCTGCCAGCGCACAACGGTTGGGTTTGTTGTACCGGCCGGTTATTCACTTAACCTTGATGGTGCCTCTATTTACCTGACTCTGGCTGCACTGTTTATCGCCCAAGCGGGGGGGCTTGATCTCAGTTTTGGCGAGCAGGCAAGCCTGCTGTTTGTCTTCCTTCTGACGTCAAAAGGTGTTGCCGGCATCACGGGCGGATCCTTTGTGACACTATCAGCGACTTTACTGATGTTGCCTAACATTCCGCTTGAGGGTCTGGCTTTCATCCTTGGCGTTGATCGCCTGATGGACACCATGCGTGCCTCCGTAAACGTTCTGGGCAACGGCGTAGCCACCATGGCCATATCCTGGTGGCGAAAGGAACGCGCAGATGCCGTAGCTACTCCACTGGCCCAGCGTGATGAACCCTGAAAATGTCACGGGCCAGTCTGTCAAAATCACAATACGCTGGAGAACAAATCATGAGCAGAGAAATTGTACTGAACGGGGCCGAAAGCGCATCGCCAGCAGGCCATTACTCACATAGCTGCACGGCAGGAGGCTTCGTCTGGATCTCGGGGCAATTACCTGTCACCCCGTCCGGAGAAAAGATTGCCGGTGCGCCGTTTGGTGAACAGGTTCGTCAGGTTCTCAGTAATCTGGATGCCTGCCTTGCCGGGGCTGGCGTAACTCGCAGAGAACTGGTTTCGGTACGAGTCTACGTGACGGATATCGGGCTGTGGCCCGAGTTCAATAAGGTATACGCAGAATGGATTAAGGATTACCGTCCTTCACGGGCAGTCGCCGGCGTTTCTGAGCTGCACTACGGTTCCGCCGTCGAAGTAGAAGCTGTCGCGCTGGTCCCGGCAGTCATCTGATCGATTTTTATGCGCCCCCAGATATAACAGGAGTTTTAAGTGAAGTTTATTTCTGAACATGAGTCCGCTGCCCTCATCAGCCATGAAATGGCCTATTACGCGATCAGGGAATCACTGATCGCCGCCAGCGAGCCAGGCACGCTCAATTTTCCGGTAGTTCACGGTAAGGGATCAATTACTGTGAACTCTTTCAGCATCAAAGCATCGTCAACCTCAGAGCTTGCCGGACTTAAAGTCGGTTCATACTGGCCGGGGAACAGTGATATTGGGATACCGCGTCACAACTCTTTAATCCTGTTGTTCGATCAGGAAAAAGGCAAAATAGATGCTGCAATTGAGGCTGGAAAGGTAAATGCATTCCGGACTGCAGCAGCGAATGCCGTGGCCGCTGACGTGCTGGCCAGACCCGATTCAGCCGTACTAGCCGTGTTTGGTGCTGGGCATCAGGCCCGCTATGAATGTGCCGCGCTGCTCAGAATCCGGCCCATTCATACTGTTCTGATTGTAGGCCGCAGTCCGGAACGTGCTCAGAAAATGGCGGATGAATTCCGGGAGAAGGGCATTAACGTTTACTGCTGTGATGCTGAAAAAGCCTGCCGGGAAGCGGATATAATTGTCACGGCTACGCCTTCACGCAGCCCGCTATTTCTGGCTGAGTGGGTTCGTGC
Organism: Erwinia pyri; assembly: GCF_030758455.1. Taxonomy (NCBI): domain Bacteria; kingdom Pseudomonadati; phylum Pseudomonadota; class Gammaproteobacteria; order Enterobacterales; family Erwiniaceae; genus Erwinia; species Erwinia pyri. The sequence goes on along the minus strand of NZ_CP132354.1, from coordinate 50,896 downwards.
GGGTACGCACGTAGTGAGTATGGGTTCAGATGCTGCTGGCAAACAGGAATTGCCTGCCGAATTGCTGACTAAGTCGCGCCTGTTCTGCGGTCTGCCTTCTCAGTCGCGACACATTGGCGAGTTTCAGCATGCTCCTAAAGATACAGAAGTTATTGCAATTGGTGATGTGCTGACCGGCAGGGCTGAGGGACGCACAATTAATGATGGCATCACCATCTTCGACAGTTCAGGCCTGTCGGTGCAGGATCTATATATTGCAAAGGCGTTGCTTAATCTATGGGACCTTCATACGGCTGACAGCTAAGCTAAGCCTGTACATAAATTTGTGTAATTGCCTGATTTTGGTATGTTCAATCCAGCATCAAATGAAGGTTAATCTATGGACGAAAAACAGTTACAGGCTCTGGCTAACGAACTGGCCAAAAATCTCAACACCCCCGACGATCTCAGTCAGTTCGATCGCCTGCTGAAGAAAATCAGCGTTGAGGCGGCGCTCAACGCCGAAATGTCCCATCATCTGGGCTACGATAAAAACCAGCCTAAACCGGGTGCCAACTCCCGCAACGGTTATTCCACAAAGACCGTTACCACCAGCGATGGTCCTCTGGAACTAAGCACGCCGCGCGATCGTGATGGCTCTTTCGAACCGCAACTGGTGAAGAAAAACCAGACCCGGATCACCGGGATGGGTAACCAGATTTTATCGTTATACACCAAAGGGATGACCACCCGCGAGATAGCGGCTGCGTTCAAAGAGCTGTATGACGCTGATGTCTCTCCGGCGCTTGTCTCGAAGGTCACCGACGCCGTGATGGAGCAGGTTACCGAATGGCAAAATCGTCCACTGGATGCAGTCTATCCCATTGTTTATCTTGACTGTATCGTCCTGAAGGTCCGGCAGGACAGTCGCGTCATCAATAAATCCGTGTTCCTGGCCCTGGGTATAAACATCGAAGGCCAGAAAGAACTACTGGGTATGTGGCTGGCCGAAAACGAGGGCGCGAAGTTCTGGCTCAATGTGCTGACCGAACTAAAAAACCGCGGTCTGAACGATATCCTCATCGCCTGTGTCGACGGCCTGAAAGGCTTCCCGGACGCCATCAACAAGGTCTATCCGGAAGCCCGCATCCAGCTGTGCATCGTGCATATGGTGCGCAACAGCCTGCGGTTCGTCTCCTGGAAGGACTACAAAGCTGTCACCCGCGACCTGAAAGCCATCTATCAGGCCCCTACGAAAGAAGCAGGCCAGCAGGCTCTGGAAGCGTTCGCCAGCGCCTGGGACGGCCGTTATCCGCAGATAAGCCGGAGCTGGCAGGAAAACTGGGCAAACCTGGTGACGTTCTTCGCTTACCCGGCAGACATTCGCAAGGTGTTCCCGACGGACGACTCGGTGAAAAAGGTGGTGTGGCTGGCAATCCAGGCTGCGTCACAGAAATGGACGATGCCGCTGAGAGACTGGCGTATGGCGATGAGCCGCTTTATTACCGAGTTCGGTGACCGCCTGGACGGTCTCTTCTGAGAAAAGGCATTTACACAGAATCATGTACAGGGTCGCAGAGCGGTTCAATCAGTGTGTTGTATCCATCGGTTGAACTCACAGCCAGAAGCGGCCTGTACTAAAAAGGCTTAGCGTAGGATATTTCCGTTTTCTAAGCGGCCCCCTCTAACGCTGCTTTCCTGAAATTACAGAAAGCGGAAAGGGCAGGAAGTTCAGCTAGCAGGGCATCACGCCATTACGGGGAATGCCGGTACAGGCGCGAGCCGTGACTGTCTTCGAAAGGCGAAGCGGAGAACACGTTAATATTCTTGCCATTCACAGAGAAGACTATATCTCTCCGCTTCATACGATGGTAGCTAGCCACTGAATCCTTTTACATACAAGCTGGATGATTAAGAAAAAGGTGCCGGCTCATTCTTTTTATCGCCGCTGACATTATCAGCAATGATAGATGCTGTGTCAGTTGCGGCGGTAATTCCCCAGCCGACTGGCCCACGTGATGCGCTCATGGCACCTTCAGCCAGACCTGTGAGGCCTCCGAGAATCGCGCCTCCAGCATCTTTTGATTCACCAATATTGTTGAAGAAAGGCGCAACAATTGATTTTAGGATAGGGATGTTACTGAGGATTTTACCGATCTCGCCCATGCCCCACTGGAAGTTATCCTTATTACTACCATCATTACGTACGTGTGTATCTTTAGTTTGCGGCAGCGCATACTTGCCATCACTGTTTTTCAACATCCCGAGGCCTTGCTCGGCCACATCTTTCAGCACGCCAGCTTCGGTGCCGTGGCGGGCATCACCATCTTTTGTGATCCCCTGTATATCTCCATCGCCAGTACGGCTGTCGCCATTTTTGGTATCCATCCCATCAATACTGTTAAGTACTTTAGCCATATTATAGGCAGCGTCAGCACGTGAAGCCGGGTCTTTATTATCCGCAGTCCAGTCGCCAAAACGTTTTTTTAAATCATCCTGTTTAATGTCTTTCTGGTTGCCCAGATCCTTCAGCACAGGGTTATCGTTAATGATGTCATCGGCACTGCGGGTATCACCTACCGGCCGGCCCTTGAGGTTGTCATCGGTTGGGATTTGTGTAGTGTCTTTCTCACTTCCCGTAATCTTTGTTGGGATATAAGGCTGACCATCAGCAGAGGTTCCTTCAGTCTGTCCCTCAGAAGAAGTAGCCATCGTCTGAGAGTCAGACTGAGATCCTGAAGAGCTGGCTCCCGTAGACGGCTTTTCATTGGACGAAGTATCCGACGTACTGCCTGGAGGCTGCGTAGAGACTGGCTGGCTATTATTACTCATAATCTGCTTTAACAATAACTGAATAAGCTTCTGCAACATCTGCTGTTGTGAACCCGAGGATGCGGGTGCCTCTACCTGTTGAGGCCCAGGCCCCAGCAGTGATGAATAGGGCATGCACGAAGAGGTCGGTGATGAATCCCCGCCAAACAGGACACTCAATTTCCCCGATCCGGCAGTTGTAGCAGAATCATAGCCACTACCACCAAACGTGCTGGAGCCAAAGCTGACCGCACTGGCCCCTTTATCTATATAACCAGCCACTGTGCCTGTCTTGTTGAATGCTGAGCTGCCATTATTTTCTGAAATATTGCTACCTGATGTTGACGTTTTGCCATTTGGAGTGACATCCTGTTTCCCACCATCTTTTAACGGCTTGGGCATATCGAATTTACTGGCAGCAGACTCTGCCCCAGAAGCGCCATTAAAACCACCTAAGCTTACCTTCATAACAATCTCCATTCAGATGTAGTGAAAAGGGTTGGTAAATTTTGTTCGTTTAAGTTCTGATGTCGGATGAGCATGGATAGATTCGCTCTAATTTGGGTGGTAAAAAAGTCTATCTGGGTCCATTAATAATCTTAATGTATGATTGAACCATTAACGGGAGAAGGTATCTGGAGGTAATATGCGCATTAGAGTTGAAACAGAAGCTAATACTGAATCGCCACGGGTTTAACAGACACCTCAGAGTCATTTAAGATGACTGAAAAGAGATGTACTCATGAGCGGTAAACGTTATCCCGAAGAGTTTAAAATTGAAGCGGTTAAACAGGTTATTGACCGCGGCCATTCCATTGCAAGCGTCGCCACCCGTCTTGATATCACCACGCACAACCTCTACGCCTGGGTAAAAAAGTATGGCCCTGATTCATCAGCCACTAAAACGCAGTCCGATGCCCAGTCTGAGATCCGGCGACTTCAGCAAGAACTGAAGCGGGTTATCGACGAGAGAGACATACTAAAAAAAGCCGCTGTAGATTCAATCTGTCAACGCTACACCCCTTTCAATTATCTCTTTCGGTGTTTTGAACTTCAGTGACTTTCTGGGTCTGTTATTTAGCTGCGTTGCAACTTGATCCAGCTCATTTTGAGTATATTGGGCAAGGCATGTTTTTTTGGGAAAGTACTGTCGGATTAACCCATTAGTATTCTCGTTTGTTCCCCGTTGCCAGGGACTCTGAGGATCGCAGAAGTAAACTTTAACTCCTGTGCTGCCAGTAAATTCCAGATGCCTGGCCAGCTCCATTCCTCTGTCCCATGTCAGTGATTGCCGGAGTTCAGGTGGCAAGCTCAGGAATTTATCTGTAAGAGACTGATTCACTGATAAAGCATCTTTGCCTCTGAGTCTCAGGATAATCGTATAACGTGATTTTCGGTCTACAAGTGTGGCTAGGTGAGAGTTTTTTGTACCCGATACTAAATCGCCTTCCCAGTGCCCCAGAGAGCGTCTGTTATCGATATGCCGGGAACGTTCGTGGATTGGCGTTCCGTTCACTATGTTGATCGTGCCTCTTTCACCTTTGCGGGTATGGCGTCTGCCATGACGGAGGCTGTGTGATCGGCGCAGATGTTGTACATTCAGGTGGTGTAGCGCTTCACGACTACGAAAGTACAGCGTCTTATAAATTGTCTCAGGTGATATTCGCAGTGTTTTTTGACGTGGCTTCGTTCGCCTTAGCCATCCTGATATTTGCTCTGGAGACCACTTCATCTCCAGCCTTTCCAGAACAAGCTCTCGCAACGGCATATTCTGATCCAGCAAGCACGATTTTGGTCTTTTTGCCATCCTGTTAGCCCGGTTATTAGCATCAACGGCTTTGTAATAGCGCCTGCCACGATTACGCTGAACTTCACGTGAGATCGTCGAAGGGCTACGATTCAGCGCAGTAGCGATCGCACGAATGCTCATTTTGGCTGACAGGCCTGCTCGTATTTCCTCGCGCTCAGGCAGCGTCAGGTGAACTGCAGCCCGCTTGCGCTCATTAGGTTTTATGCCGCCAGTATATCTTAACATTGTGAAGATGGTTCCTGGTTTCGAACCCAGGATATTAGCTATCTCATTGAAGCCTTTTCCGTTCTTCCACAATTTAAAAACAGATGCCTTTTCCTTTGCTGTAGATGTCCGTCTCATCCAACAATCCTCCGCAACTACATGTTTTCACATGACTGTTGCGTTGACCAATTGAATCTACAGATCGGGCAGATCAAACAGTTCTGGCTTGAGTCAGGCTGCGTCTATGGTTATCGCAAGATCCATCTCGATCTGCGTGATACCGGGCAACAGTGCGGAGTGAACCGGGTCTGGCGGTTGATGAGACGTGCCGAAATAAAGGCTCAGGTCGGGTACCCAAGCCTGCGGGCACGCAAAGGTGAGCCAGCATCGTGGTACCCAACAGGCTCCAGCGGCAGTTCAATCCGGACGCACCCGATGAGCGTTGGGTGACGGACATAACCTGTATCCGAACCCATGAAGGCTGGCTGTATCTGGCCGTGGTGGTTGATCTGTTCTCCCGAAAAGTTATCGGCTGGTCAATGCAACCCCGGATGACCAAAGACATTGTCCTGAACGCATTACTGATGGCGGTGTGGCGGCGTAATCCTAAAAAGCAAGTGCTGGTTCATTCTGATCAGGGCAGTCAGTACACAAGCCATGAGTGGCAGTCGTTCCTGAAATCACACGGTCTGGAAGGCAGCATGAGTCGTCGCGGTAACTGCCACGACCACGCGGTTGCGGAAAGCTTTTTCCAGCTACTGAAACGGGAACGGATAAAGAGGAAGATCTACGGAACGCGGGAAGAAGACCGCAGCGATGATTTTGATTACATCGAAATGTCTTATAACTGTAGGCGTCGGCATGGCTCAAGTAATCAGATGTCACCTGCAGAATATGAAAACCAGTACTATCAACGGCTCGAAAGTGTTTAGATTATCCGTGGCGATTCAGGTCGGAAATTTCGGCGGTTCCGGCACAGAACCCCGATTAAATCCAGTTCAGCTTAATATATACAGTTAAACTGTATATATTAAGGGGTTTGGTATGTCTGAACCGAACAAAGTTGTGGTACAGCGCTTTAACCAGCATGTAATTACCGAGGGCAACCGGCAGGCATTTGAAGCTTTGGTAGCTAACAATTTCATCAATCGATCTGCGCCAGCGGGCGCAGCCAATGATCGTGAAAGCTTATGGAGCACCTTTGATCAAATCCTGCGCCCTGCGCTCACTGAATTACAGGTCAGGATTGAAGACCAAATTGCCGAAGGCGATTGAGTCTCCACGCGTAAAACGCTAACAGGCATACATAGCGGTGAACTTTTGGGAGTGGCGGCCACTGGCAAAAGCGTAACTATTGCGGTGAATGATATGGTGCGTATTGTTGAGGGTCAATACGTCGAGCACTGGGGATTGAACACACTGGATAAAGTGGTAAGCCGCCTGAAGCACGATTAAAGAAGTTTACGCAGCGCCATCATCCCTTTTTGCAGCTCCTCGCGAGCTGCATCATCAAGCATGTCGACGATCTGAGCAGCGATCCAGTTTGCACGCTGTGTCCGCGCCTCCGCCAGCAATGCACGCGCGCTTTCACTCAGTACGATCAAATGCGTTCGCGCGTCCTGGTGACACTTTTTCCGCTGCACCAAACCTTGTCGTTCCAGCTCATTGATCACTAGGCGCATGCTTTGATGTTTAACACCACGCAGGCGGGCAAGCTCAGTGATAGAAAGCGCCCGATGCGTATCGAGCAGATCTAACGTTTCATGCTGTGAGGTGCGCATACTGGAGGTTGCTACGCGAACATTGCGTACGAATGCGCTGACAATCTGGCGCAATTCCTCAGCAAGCGACTGAGTTTCAATGGTCAAAGGAGCAGGCCCTACATATTTATGGAAACACAGTATAAAAAATTTCTGTTTTGCATCCGGATGCTCATAAAGGCCTATCTTATCAAATTTAGATCGATCGCATGCTACATTTACAGTATCGGTAAAGGATATGAAGCGTTGCTTCAGCGATTTTTTAAGTCATGTAAGGTCAGAGGACGTGATACCCATGTGTTGAGCCACCTCCTCTCGGGTCAGATTTTCCTAGCAGCGCCATTCTGCAAGGATTTCACTCAACAGCCCTTGAAGGGTTTCTTCATCAAAGGCTGCACGATATTCAGGATCGCGCATCCATTCCTGGTGCTTCTCATGATGCGTTCTCATTTCACAGTTTGTGCTCCGTAAGTCTTTTACCGGCCAGCGCCTTTTCAGACGCAGTTCAGGCCTTTTCCGTTTACGTTTTCGCTGCCTACAGGCTGAGTTTGCGTGGGGCAGCGTTTGTCTAGGCTGCCCCCTGAGACTATAGCGGTCAGACCAGAACGGACACAGCCTGCGGAGGGATGTCTCCGTCCAGACAGAAGATTTCTCTTTCCATCTCACTCAGCAGATTTTCAAGCGCCTTTCTCACGAGGGCGACACTGACTTTCCCACTGTCTATCAGCCTGTTCCCGTCCTCTAAAAGAATCTGCGCTGCACTTTTGAAACGCCCTGGTAACAGGTGTGTGTCAATCTGCACCAGACTCCTGTTACTGTGGAGGAAGCGATTTGCTGTTGAATAGTCGCCTGCAAGTGAAAGCACCGTTCCCGCAGAACCGCCCGTGGCAGCCGTATGACGAATTATATCCGCCAGATAGTCATCACCCGTTTTTTTGTCTGACATAAAGTTCCGCTCCAGGCCGTACTGCGTGATTTCTTCAGCATCAGCATCATGTGCACGGTAAATCAGCTGGGGAACAGGATTGTTTCTGACGTAGTTCCTTAACTGCTGAATGGACTGAAAACCGGTTGGTTCAGTACTACGGTCAGCGGGATCGGCACCTTTCGCAATAATACTTTCCACGGTAATCTTCGACGATCCGCTCGCGGAAGAAGATGCCGCCGCCTGCGAAGATGACGAACCAGGTAAAAGCTGACCATGACGATCGCAGGGTTTACCATCGCTTGCCCGCTTATAGCCGGAAGGCGAACTTTTGCTGGTTTTCACCCCTTTAGAAGAAGATTTTAAATGACGCATTCCGCCGGGCAGGCGTGCCTGTTCGGGACTAACCAGAACATTTTCTCCGGGGCCGCTTTTGTTTCTGCTTGCTACTACGGATAACTGCGTTACTGGCTGATGATTGTTGCTGTCATAAACGGTAAAATGATTACCGTCCGGGTGCTTTAGCCCCGTCAACATGCGCGACTCCTTGCTACCGGAGGTCATGAAAGGCATAACCTGGTAGGGCTCCCCGTCGGGGTGATAAGGCGGCTTGCCTCCGTTATAGATGGCCCCTGGAGGGATGGTCACGGCTGGCCTGTTGAAATTCAGACTGTCAGGAATGCCGTTCGCCGAAAAATTTTTATCATAACGCGCATTTACGATTTCCGTACCCTGACCGTTTTTTATTGTCAAAGAGGTTACAGATTTTTCCTCATCGGCATGCAGACGAGCTATACAATTGTTGTCTCCGTTATGGCTGAAACCGTATTCCGTGAATCCATCAGGGCTGTGTGTGACTGGCTTATTTACATCAGGTGCAACTGCAGAAACCAGATAAGCCATCTGTTCAGAGCTGTATCTGCCTTTTAATACCCCGGTATGGTATTTGTCGCCACCGACTGACAGAGCACGGGGTAAGCCGGGAGGCGGGGAACCATTTTCTGGCGTTTTTTTCCCTGCAGGAGCCAGAGTGTTAAGGGCAGAGGAATGTGTTTCTGATGAGGTATTTCCGGTGCCGGCAGAGTTTGCGGCATCGTTCTGGCGAGGCTGAAGACGAGAAGTGGGAAGCATAGTTATAATTCTCCGGATAGCTGATATAAACCGGCTGATACGCTTCAGGAAAGCCGGCTATTCTTTTTAAAATAGTGGCTGTTTGTGGCTGAAAGAGCCTTCTGGTTCCCTTTCTGGCGTAAAGTAAGAAACTGCTGATCCCGTTGTGTAGAATTCAAATTCGGGCGCAGCCCGCCGACCTGCTCCCCGTTGATTAACACACCCCGATGTTAGTAATGTCTTCATAAGCCACATGAGGACATCCCCTGAAGAAGCGTTTTTCCGACCAACAGATCATCAGTATTCTCCGCGAGGCTGAAGCCGGGGTTTCTGCCCGTGAACTCTGCCGCAGGCACGCCATTTCCGATGCCACGTTTTACACTTGGCGTAAGAAGTATGGCGGCACCTGAAGTTAAGCGCCTGAAGTCGCCTGAGGAAGAGAACGCCCGACTCAGGAAGCTGCCTGCCGAAGCCATGCTGGATAAGGAGGCGCTGCAGGTGGCTCCTGGGCGAAAATACTGACGATAGACCAGAAGCGGGAAGCCGTGGTGTTGATGTGTGCTGCGACCAGTCTGTCGCAATGTCGTGCCTGCAGGCTCACAGGTTTGTCTCTGTCGACCTGCCGCTACGAAGCGCAGCGTCCGGCGTCTGATGCGCATTTATCAGAACGCATCGCTGAACTGGCACTGGAGCGCAGGCGTTGTGGCTACCGCCGCATCTGGCAGTCAGTGCGCCATGAAGGGCTTCATGTTAATCACAAGCGCGTGTACCGCCTTTATCATCTCAGTGGCCTGGGTGTAAAACGCAGACGACGTCGTAAAGGGCTGGCAACAGAACGTCTGCCGTTGCTTCGCCCGGCGGCGCCCAATCTGACCTGGTCGATGGATTTTGTCATGGACGCACTGGCTACCGGTCGCAGGATCAAGTGCCTTACCTGCGTGGATGACTTCATGAAGGAGTGCCAACTGTCACGCAAGCCATGCTACCGCTGTTGCGCAAAGCGCCTGCAGCGTGTATAGACAACTTGTCCACCGCCCTTGGTTTGTTGACGGTCAACAGCGACCCGGCTTCCCCTTACTACGATGCTCGCCAGACTGGTTACCATGCACTATAAATGCTTTATGCATTGAGTGTTTTATAATAATGTTTTTATCTTCAAGTGAGGCTTTCCGGAAAAATATGGTAACTACCGCATTCCTTTAGATAAATATCATAACTACAAGAGGCCAATATTAATATAGTTCCAGAAGCTTGATTCTGTGCTCACGCCGCTGGTCAAAGATTCTTTGAAAGAAAAAAGGTTTTAATCGCACTCAGAAATATGTCCGGTTCATCAAGATTAACAACATGGGTCGCGTTAACACGAAAGTATGTTCCATTCTTCAGCAGAGACATAGTTCTCATAGCATCCTCTTTACTCATTGCACCGTCCAGAATTCCGTCTTCGAGCATAGAATAGTTAGCCTGCATCAGCATAACAGGACATTGAATACGAGCCAGTGCCTGAGCATGACTAAAGTCATTATTCCAAGTTCCATCATAAAAAGCGGCTCCAAACCTGGGGTCATATTGATCCAGACCCCGTATGAGCATTCTTACGGTATCGTTAGTTACCATTTTCAGTTCTGCTGGTTTCCCCGGATTCCTCAAGCGATATGCCCGTATAGCCTGCTTCAGCAGGAAAGGAGTACCTGGGCCGACATTTTTACGAAAAAACTGAGCATTGCTGCGAATCCAGTATAAAAGAAAGTCTGTAGGGTGGTCCTGTGCGGCAGCGGTATAGCTGGTTCGGAACGCCCGATCGGCAATAGTCTCTTTTATTCGTGGATATTCAGATGAAAATAACGGCGGATCCTCCAGTAATATACCTTTTATTAGTTCTGGTCGGTTAGCAGCCAGCCATACCGCAAGAAGGCCGCCAGATGAATTTCCGGAAAGATAAACCGGATGTCTGATAGTTCTTCGGATGAAATCGCCAAGATCACTCCCAATCTGACGGGCTGTCATAGGATAGTCCGATGGTGTTATGGTCTTTCCGTGGCCTGGATAGTCAATATCATAGACGTGGAAAAACTTTGCCAGCTCAGGAAGGACCCTGTAGTAGCTGAACCAGTCTAGCAGTTGCGCATGAAGTAAAATTAGCGGGGGGCCATTGTCTGGACCTTCAGCATAACTCAGCGTTATACGATTAATTTTTTCCTTTTTTAAAACATACCCTGCCTCCTTTACCTGTTCATGGAAATCTCTCTGCCTGTTGTCTGATAATGGCGATCTGTCTGCGGCTCTGGTAACAGGAAGCAGCAAACCGGGAATAGCACAGGCCATAATCAGAAATTTAAAACTAATCCGAAAAATCTGATTACGTAAAAAAGTAAATGACATCAGTAACCTCTTACTACTTGCCCGTTAAAAGGTATTGGTTTTGTATTGGATCGTCACCTCCACACTGATTATACTGAGTCTTACTCACTTTTAATACTCGCTTTCCGGTAGATAGAGCATTGCCTAGGTTGACTTATTAAATGATTGATATTAGAAGAAAAGAAGCATCTCAGGAACGTTCAAGAAGAACAGTGGAGACCATTCTTAGCACTACTGCTCAGATTCTTTCCGAAGAGGGAAGCCGGAAGCTTACGACAAATTATCTCGCCAGCAGAACAGGATTCTCCATAGGAACTATCTATCAGTATTTTCCTGATAAAGTGGCCATCATCATGGCCCTACTGGAACGGCAGCGGGAAGAAAACGTCCATCATATTGATGCATTGCTCAGTAATAAAGAAGACATAGGCGCAGAAGAAAAAATCCGGCTGATCATTCGTTCTCTCCATCATGCATTCAGTATGCACCGCCTTCCGGATCAGAAACTGGTACGAGCCCTTATTCATGCCGCGGCCAAGCATGGTCTACCCTCACCTTCGGGGTATATAGCGCAGGCCATTATTAATGTATGGGTTACCACAGATAGCAGAAGTAATCCTCTGAATCCTGGAGAAACCTTCGTTCTGACACATATGCTAATAGAGGTTATGCGACAGGCTGCACTGAGAGCCACACCGCTGCTAGGAAGTGAGGAGTTTGAAGCAGCTGTACTTAGAATGGTCATGGGATTTTTAGAGAAAAAATGATTTATTAATGTTTTTATAATAATTTACGTTGCTATTATGAACTTTCGTTCTACAGAAAGTGAGCCCTTGGAGACTTAATGCGTAAATATTGGTCAAGTGCACTGATCCTACCCGCATAATGTGGACACAGCCCTAAGCGAGGACTTGGTTTTCAAACTGTTCCGGGCCGAGGCCGCTACAGGCACTATGACGACGCCAGCGATTGTAATCGCATTCAATATAATTAAACACCGTTGTCCGCATTATTTCCCGGCTGGAAAGATGTTCTCCGGGGATACATTCTACCTTCAGCGAATGGAAAAGCTCTCTGCACAGGCGTTATCATAGCAGTTACCCCGGGCGCTCATGCTGCCACGCAGATTATGGCGTTTCAGCAGCGCCTGATAACCCGCTGTGAGCAGTATTGCCACCTCGATCGGTGTGAACGATTACGTTCTGTGGTTGCTTACGCCGCCACAACGCTATTTGCAGCATTACAGGCGAGCTCAGCTGTCATCCGCGAGGATATTGACCAGCCGATAACGGCCCGTGACCACAGGTCGATAACCACAGCAAGATACAGCCAGCCTTCATCCGTACGTAAATACGTAATGTCGCCCGACCACTTCTGGTTCGGACCGCTGGTGATGAAGTCCTGCTTCAGCAGGTTCTCTGACACCGGCAGGCCGTGATCGCGGTAGCTGACCGGGCTGAACCCCCGTGAGGCTTTTCCTGGCGGCGCAGACTGGCCGCTACGGTTTTTACATTGTACCCCGGGCCCTGAGCACGCAGTTCCTCTGCCAGCCGGGGCGCACCGTAGTGCTGTTTTGCCCGGGTGAAAGCCTCACTCACGACGCTGTCCCGCCGGAACTGCTGGCGGGTATTAATTATAGTGCGCCGTCTCTGCCATGCATACCAGCCGCTGCGGGCAACCCGGAGTACCCGACACATCGCTTTAACGCTGAACTCAGCCCGATATTTTTCAATAAAGACATACTTCATTTCAGGCGCTTCACGAAGTATGTCGTGGCCTTTTGGAGAATAGCCAGTCCCTCAGCCTGCTCAGCTAACTGGCGCCTGAGGCGGGCATTTTCAGCGGCGAGTTCGCTTTCACGTTCGGATGAGGTCAGTTGTTGCTGCTGTTTGCTGTGCCAGACATAAAGCTGGGACTCGTAAAGACTGAGTTCACGGGCAGCAGCAGTCATACCGATACGTTCAGCAAGCTTCAGAGCTTATTCAAGAAATTCGGGCGTATGTTGCTTGCGTGGCTTTTTGGTGGTTGATGCTGTTTTTGTCATGTGAGCTACCTCTGATTGAGAGTTTACTCACTTAGTCCCGTGTCCACTATTGCTGGGTAAGATCATTAAGGACAAGTATAGGACAGCAGATTTTCTAAGCAACAATCGGGTGGTATTTGATATTAAGGGCAATCACTACCGTCTGATTGTCGCAGTTGCTTACAGGTTTCAGGCGGTCTACATCAAGTTTGTTGGAACGCCCCCTGAATACGACAAGATAGACGCAAATACGGTGGATATATGATGACTTATAAAATCAAACCGATTAAGGGGCCTGACGCTCAGAGGAACGAAAACTCACGTTAAGCAATATTTTCTCTTCTGAATTCACATGGTATGGCAAGTGACGATGAGTCTCAGAATCATCGGAGTATGCGTAAACTGATGAACATCTGCAGTAATGAAGATACCCAGTTGAACTTTAAATCTTCATGAGGACTACTTATGTTTCCGGCGCTCCCTTTAACTTCAACCCAGGTCAAAAGAAGTGATCCCTAATTTCTCCATGTAATAAATCAAAACGCACAGGTAAACATTTCAGTATCCATAGTAATCTCTGGCACTGCCTTCACCACTATTTTCACCGGGGTGCTCTCGTCGATTTTTAATCATCCCCTGCCAGTCTCTGTACTCCTGTGTTATTTCGGGCTGAAATGGGCGAAGAAAATTATAGGGTTGTTCGTAGCTGTGAGTATGACCCGTAGCTACCTGCCGGTTAAAAAAAGATTCAAAATCTCCTGACTCGTGGCGAAATATATCTTGTGGCGTTTTATTCAATCCGGCCTGCACCATTATTTCATGGTGCTGTTTTGCATTGTTAAACTCCTGATATTCAAGCTCTCTGGCAAACAATGTAGCAGCCGGCCAACCTGTGGTATGCGCCATTTGTTCGAATTCGCCGCTTCGGGCACACTGTTCCGCTGCCTGCCTCACATTATCACTGGCTGCATTCAACAATTCAAAGAGTGCGGTTCCACTTACGTCTCCTCCTCTGTTTTTCTGCACGGTGATATGATTAGGGTCCAGAGTAATGGTCCTGCTACCACTATTCCATTCTCCGGGAGTTCTTCCTGTTGTGCTACCCAGTCGTACAGCCAATGGTCCCGCCTTATGCAAAATCTGCGAAATGGGCAGTCTGCTGACAAAATCAGCAACCTGTTGCATCCTGCTTTTGTCCATGTCACATATAAAAGTAACATTTCCCAGTACCAGATTATTTCCTGATTTCTGCAGGGCAGTTATAGCGGATGAGGATGAACTGCTACCCTGTACGGGCTGTGACGCGACTTCTTTTCCTTTTCCCTTACTCTTCTTATCTTTATTTTTTAAAGATGAAAACAATGATGGCATTTTCATCACCACTGGCTCATCCAGCTCATCGCCATAGTTCATAACGTAATCTAAATAATAATCACTCATGCTCCGGTTTACTGCTGCTTCAGAGGGTGGATGAGCCGTCACCAGTTTTTCCAGTTTTTTGTATCGATCCGCCTGTTTGTTACCTTCAATGAAGCTGGTGATCCCATTCAGCAAGATTTTTCTACCTAGATGACCGTAGCGCTGTGAGACCATTCCCACAGCAGGTAGCAAGCGATTGAAACTGGCAGACTTAAGGTTTGCTTCATTGCAATCAGTTATCGCCAGGTCCCGACGTGTCAGCGCGGGCAGACAATCCTGAATGGCGTGTAACGTTACAATCTGGAGGGCAGCCTCAAGTGTTTTGCAATTAGTTAGCCTTAATACATTTGTTAATTTAAGCAGCAGGTCAGTATCATTACGCAGCCACAGCTCATAGGCATTTAATGTATCAGCCATATTAGCATCTATTGCCTTCAGAAAATTTTTACCTGATTCCTTTTGACTTATTAAGAACAATTTAATTAAAGGAGCACTTAGCGATGTTTCTGTTGTTATTTTCTGAGGGTCTAACTGCACAGACAGGTTATTTATGTTTTCTTCAAGAGTAAATTCTTCCAGCACTCGCTTCAGAGCCGACCGGCATGCCATCATCAGATAATGTCGACTGTCAGGATCTGAAACCGCTTTCTCAAGACTGGCTGGCGCAAGCGCGATAAGCGACTCCAGTGCCCCTGACTCTGATGCCTGATTTTGCAGGTAATTCTCAGCCTGCCCCAGGGAGTGTAATTCCGTTTGCGGCAAATGTTGCATAATCTCAAATGTAGTCCCCCCTGAATTTAGTCTTACCGCTTGATGGAGTTCTCTGGTTAAAATGCAACCAACGGGAGGCTCATCATGAAGAAAGTGCGTTTCACTGAAACTCAGATCTTGCTAGTCCTGAAAGAAGTTGAAGGTGGCCGGCATGTGAAGGATGTCTTTCGCGAAAACGGTGTTTCATAAGCCAGCTACTATAACTGGAAATCCAAATACGGCGGGATGGAATCCTCTGATATCAAGCGGATGAAAGAGCTTGAAGAAGAAAATCGTCGGCTAAAGCAGATGTATGCCTCCCTGAGTTTGGATCATGAAATACTTAAGGATGTCGTAGCAAAAAAACTTTAACAGCACCTGAGAAACGCGAGTTGGTGCGTTATGTCATGAAGGAACATCACGCCAGCGAGCGTCGCGGGTGTCGGATTATTGGCATCAGTCGAAGTCTTTTGCATTATCGCCATAACACCGCGCGGGACCTGCCGGTGATAGAGGCATTACAAAAACTGGCGCAACAGTATCCGGCCTATGGCTTTGGTCTGATGTTCAATAAGTTACGTCAGTTCGGACAGAGCTGGAATGCAAAACGGGCTTACCGAATATATCGATTGTTGAAGTTAAACCTCAGGCGTAAGGGGAAAAAACGATTGCCCAACCGTCATCCCCAGCCTTTGGTTATTCCGCATAAAATGAACCACTGCTGGTCAGTCGATTTTATGAGTGATGCCTTGATAGATGGGCGAAGGTTCCGCCTGTTCAATGTGGTCGATGATTTTAATCGGGAAGCACTGGCAATCGAAGTTGATTTAAATATACCGGCTCATCGTGTCGTCCGTATCCTGGACCGACTCAGCAGCGAGAGAGGTTATCCGGCTTATATTCGAAGTGACAACGGACCCGAACTTACCGCTGTTGCCTTGGCTGAATGGGCAGAGGATAACGGTGTCATGCTAGATTTTATTCAGCCTGGTAGGCCAATGCAAAACGGATTTATCGAGCGGTTCAACAAAACCCTGCGAACAGAAATACTTGATATGTATCTGTTCCGGACGCTATCCGAAGTGCGGTTTTTAATAGAGAGCTGGCGTACAGAATATAACGAGGAGCGTCCACACAGCTCACTCGGCGATATGCCGCCAGTTATTTACGCAAGGCAAAAACTGGTCGGAGATCCTCATTGGCAGTGGTACTAAAAACCGGAGGGACTACACATACAGCGATTAGCTAAGTAAGTGCATATCTGAAGGCGAAATGTTGCCATTCTCTTCCTATTTTCTGAAGGCTTCAAGCTGCTGAAAAACTTGTAAACGGTCTGTAATGGTTAACTGCGACAGCATTTGCCTGGTTGATAAAGGTGATTTGACCGGGTGCTGCATGCTTGCACCTCCGGCTGAGACAGGGACAAGATGGTTGTTTAATTGCTGAGAAACGTTCACTGGTATATTCCGGGTCATTTATTTATACCCTTTGTGTTAATTTTTCACACAGAGTTCCATTCAAAAAACCGGCAATCGTTTACTCTAACAGTCCCGTCTGAAGTTTAAATTCTAAATTTTTTTATATTTTTTAAAAAATTAACGGAGTTTTATGTAATCCTTCCCTCATCCAGGATCTTATATACTGTAGAGCGGGCAATACTGAGCAGACGGGCAATTTCCGTCGCCCCAGTGCCTTTTTGATAAAGTGCCAGTACGGAGTTCCTGTCCACAGAACGTTTGCGGCCTAATTTGATACCTTTCAGCTTTGCTTCCTGTCTGCCCTCATTTGTTCGCTCCAGAATTCTCCTGCGTTCGGCCTGTGCCACTGCTGACAGAATGGTGACCACCATTTTACCCATTTCACCGTTGGTGCTTATACCGTCGTCAATAAACCGGACGGCCACGCCCTGGCTGTCGAATGCCTTTATCAGCTGGATCATATCGGCGGTATCGCGTCCCAGTCGGTCCAGCTTCTTCACCAGAATGACATCACCTTCCTCCACCTTCATCCGTAATAAATCCAGCCCCTCCCGATCGGTTGAGCTGCCGGATGGCTTATCGGTAAAGATGCGGTTGGCTTTCACCCCCGCGTCTTTGAGCTCCCTAATCTCAATATCGAGAGACTGCTGGCTGGTTGATACCCGTGCGTAACCAAAAAGTCGAATAAAAATGTATCCTAAATCAAATATCGGACAGATGATGTCTGTTATAACAAAAAATCGATTTAACAGACACATCAATGATGCCGATTTTGTGTGTCCGATAATTCATAATATTTCGGACGGTTACAAAATTGTTAACATATAACCGTCAGGCAGGGAGGCCGATATGCCCGTCGATTTTCTGACCACTGAGCAGGAACTGAATTATGGTCGCTACGTTGCAGAACCTAATGACGTGCAGCTGGCGCGCTATTTTCATCTTGATGAATGAGATCTTGCTTTCATTAACCAGCGGCGGGGAAGGCATAACCGGCTGGGAATAGCACTTCAGCTTACCAGCGCCCGTTTTCTGGGCACCTTTCTGACAGATTTAACCCGGGTTCTGCCGGGTGTTCAGCAATTTGTCGCGGTGCAGCTTAATATCCGCCGTCCGGAAGTCCTCTCCCGCTACGCAGAACGGGATACCACCCTCAGAGAGCATACGGCGCTGATTGAAGAATATTACGGTTACCATGGATTTGGCGATTTTCCATGGTCTTTCCGTCTGAAGCGCCTGCTGTACACCCGGGCATGGCTCAGTAATGAGCGACCCGGTCTGATGTTTGATTTTGCCACCGCGTGGCTGCTTCAGAATAAGGTCCTGCTGCCCGGAGCAAGCACACTTGTACGTCTCGTCTGTGAAATACGCGAACGGGCAAATCAGCGGCTGTGGAAAAAACTGGCCGCGTTGCCGGACAGCTGGCAGACCGCCCGCGTGACGGAGTTGCTGGACATTCCTGAGGGGCAGCGAATTTCACCGCTGGAGCAACTGAAAAAGGGACCAGTCAGCGTCAGCGGTCCGGCATTTACCGAAGCGCTGGAGCGGTATATCCAGCTGCGAAACCTTGAGTTTTCCCGGCTGAACTTTACCGGCCTGCCCGCTATACAGTTGCGTAATCTGGCGCGTTACGCAGGTATGGCATCGGTAAAATATATCGCACGCATGCCAGAGCAAAGAAAACTGGCCATACTCACCGCATTCGTTAAAGCGCAGGAAATAACAGCGCTGGATGAGGCCGTTGACGTGTTCGATATGCTGATCCTAGACATTACCCGCGAGGCGAAGAAAACCGGGCAGAAAAAACGACTCAGGACGCTGAAAGATCTTGATCGGGCAGCGCTGTTACTAGCGCGGGCATGTTTATTGTTGCTGGATGATAATGCAGAGGATCCAGACCTGAGGCGGGCCATCTTCAACTGCGTACCGAAGAACAGACTGGCAGAATCCGTCAGCAAGGTTAATGAGCTTGCCCGCCCTCAGAACAATAATTTCCATGACGAAATGGTTGAGCAGTACGGCCGGGTTAAGCGTTTTCTTCCGGCAGTATTGCGGGAGCTGCATTTCCGTGCTGCGCCAGCAGGAGAACATACGCTGGCCGCGATTCATTATCTGACTGAACTGAACGGCTCGAAAAAGCGCATCCTCGATGATGCGCCTGAACATATCATCACCGGCCCCTGGAAACGCCTCGTATACGATGCGGTGGGCCGGATACAACGCGCCGGTTATTCACTGTGTTTGCTGGATCGCCTTCAGGATGCATTGCGCCGCCGGGACATCTGGCTCGAAAACAGCGACCGCTGGGGAGATCCCCGCGAGAAGCTGTTGCAGGAGGAAGAATGGCAGGCTCAGCGCATTCCGGTCTGTCGTGCGCTGGGACATCCAACCGATGGACATAAAGGCGTGCAGCAACTGGCCGTTCAGCTGGATGAGACATGGAAAGCAGTAGCATCCCGATTTGAAGGGAATGCGGAAGTTCATGTCTGCAATGACGGTAAATATCCTTCCCTGACCATCAGTAGTCTGGATAAACTGGAGGCGCCGCCATCGTTGCTTTGTCTCAACGGGCGGGTAAGACAGTTGCTTCCTCCGGTTGATTTGACGGAATTACTGCTTGAAATAGACGCCAGAACAGGATTTACACGGGAATTTATGCATGTCAGTGAGTCCGGAGCGCGGGCACAGGATCTGCACGTCAGCCTGTGTGCAGTTCTGATGGCTGAAGCCTGCAATATAGGACTTGAACCGCTGATAAAACACAATATACCGGCACTGACCCGCCACCGGCTCAGTTGGGTGAAACAGAATTACCTCCGTACAGAAACGCTGGTCAGCGCCAATGCCCGCCTGGTTGATTTTCAGTCCACGCTGGAGGTTGCCGGATGCTGGGGCGGGGGCGAAGTGGCGTCAGCCGATGGCATGCGCTTTGTTACGCCGGTGAAAAGCGTCAATTCCGGTCCTAACAGAAAATATTTTGGTTCCGAACGTGGTATCACCTGGTACAACTTCGTCTCAGATCAGTACTCTGGATTTCACGGCATTGTAGTACCCGGCACATTGCGGGATTCCATTTTTGTGCTGGAAGAACTTCTGGAGCAGCAGACAGGGCTGAATCCGGTTGAGATCATGACAGACACAGCCGGTACCAGCGACATTATTTTTGGCCTCTTCTGGCTGCTGGGATACCAGTTTTCCCCCCGGCTTGCCGATGCCGGTGAAGCGGTATTCTGGCGGGTGGATAAATCGGCAAATTACGGTGCACTGGATGAGCTGGCGCGGGGATGTGCAGATCTGTCGAAGGCGGAGAATCAGTGGGATGAGATGATGCGAACCGCCGGTTCGCTAAAGCTGGGCACCATTCATGCTTCAGAACTCATTCGCTCTTTGCTGAAAAGCTCGCGCCCATCAGGGCTGGCACAGGCGATCATGGAAGTGGGACGCGTCAACAAGACGCTGTACCTTCTTAATTATATTGATGATGAAGATTATCGCAGGCAGATCCTGACGCAGCTCAACCGGGGAGAAGGCCGCCATGCTGTGCCGCGGGCGATTTGCTACGGGCAGCGAGGTGAGATCAGAAAGCGCTATAGTGAAGGGCAGGAAGATCAACTGGGTGCACTGGGCCTGGTCACTAACGCAGTGGTGCTATGGAACACGCTTTATATGCAGGAAGCACTGAGCTGGATGCGCAGTAATGGAGAAGAAACCGGGGAAGAGGATATCGCCCGGTTATCCCCACTGATGCACGGGCATATTAATATGCTGGGCCATTATACGTTCACGCTACCGGAGGATATTATGAACGGGGAACTAAGAAGTTTAAATTTAAACAATGAATTATCTCCTTAACATACGTTTCCGTTCCATTGGCCCTCAAACCCCGTTAGTTGAATAGTTAAGTGGCACCCATCCAAAACTATCATTCTGAAATACTATATGACCAACTCCGGGAAAAGAAAGATGCGCAGCAGCTATCAGGTCCCCCTGGTTGGCTATCTTTTTAAAGAATTTTTCGCGCGAATCTCTGGCTTGTTTCCCGTTACTATCAAAGCTTATTGTTACACCGGGCTGGCTGAACTGAACGGCACCGACATGGATAAGATTGCCGATGATATAAAGTCGCTTACCCGCGCTTTCCACCTGATAGATAACATGCCCAGGAGTATGGCCAGGAGCGTTAATGGCAATAACACCTGGCGCTATTACGGTTTTACCGCTAAAAGGCTTTAACTGTCCTGAACGGACATAAGCATTAAGCGATGCCATATCGCCTTTAAAAAACCCCGAAGCATCGCCATTTTTCTTTTGGTTGGAAGGTGAAAGCCAATAATCAGTATCAGCTTTCTCAGCATGTATTATTGCCTTTGGAAATATCTGTTTTCCCGCCGACATGAGTCCTCCAACATGGTCAGGATGCAAATGCGTGAGCACAATATCGTCAATTTCTTCGGGATGATATCCGGCAGCGCGAATATTATCTGTGAGTTTCCCCAGCGTGGGACCTAATAATTGACCGGCACCTGTATCCACCAGGATAAGCTTTTCACCTATATTAATCAGATAGGCATTGAATGATGTTTCGGCAGGCAGTCCAATAAACAACTTTTGTAACGCGGATTTTGTCAGTTTTTCTGGTTCAGACAGCAACTTTTCTACTGGTAGGGCCACTGTACCATCGTTTATAGCGCTCACTTCAAATTTTCCAACCATAACATGCAAATAGCCGGACTTTTTCTTTTGCATTGGTGCAGAGGCCAGAGACGGCAACGGTCCCAGCAGTACAGATATCAAAGTGAAAAACAAAATCATTGCTGGAGCAGGCCGTACAGAATAAGACTGAAAATAATACATAGATTAATGTCCCATTTATGAAAGTGAAAAAATATTTTTCTGGAAATGATAAAGCAAAAGAGTAACTAAACCGATAATTGTGGTTCAAAGCATAAAAGGTTGCTCATTTAAGCGGTAAGCCAGCCTGTTTAGCAGAGGAACATATCTCAGTTTGCTTCCCTTCATGTTGCATCGTCATTTATTTTAGCGAGTATGCAATGAAGCATTCGAACCTCTCACTGAGGTAGTTTTTAAGTGGCAGTTCGGATTGTATAATTTGCCATTACAGACCAGTCCCTGTCGCCGCTGCCTGCGCTCACCGCGTTATGCATTTGTCTATGAACTGCCTGAAGCAACGGTAAAGTGCGCCCTGCCACCGCCGCTGCTTCCTTAGCCAGCCGCAAATCTTTTAATCCCAACGTGGCTTTGAAACCGGGCTCGTACAGCTCATTGATGATATTTGCGGAATAGACCTGATAGGTTCGGCTGCCAAATAACGTATTGAGAATGAGATCAAAAAATCGTTCCCGTTCCACTCCACTGGCTTCTGTCAGCACAACGGCTTCCGCCATCGCTTCAATGGCCATGGTAATCATCATATTACAGGCGATTTTAGCGGCATGAGCCATCGGCGGCTTGTCACCCATATGCCAGATACGTTTACCGATGGCCTCCAGCACAGGCCGCACCTTTTCCATCGCCGCAGGATCACCGGCGGCGAGAATATTAAGCGCTCTTTTGGCAGCAACGGCTGGTCGTCCAAGCACGGGAGCAGCAACCAGCGCGATGCCTGCAGCTTCATGTAACTCGACCAGTGTCTGCGAGAAAGCGACGGAAATGGTTGAGCCAATAATATGCACCAGTCCGGGACGTGCATGGGAAAGAATCTCCGTCTCGATCAATACCTGCCGGATAGATGAGTCGTCAGAAAGCATGGTAAACGTCACCTCGGCCTGTAACGCCTGTTCGGGGGAATCGGCTCGCCGGACCCCTTCAATCTCACCGCCTGACCGGTTCCATGCGCAAACCAAATGCCCGTCAGCAACCAGGTTACGCGCGATTTCCCGGCCCATTGCGCCGGTGCCAATAATGCCAATATGCATAGGTTAATCCTTCAATAAAGTTGAACCGGAAAGGTGTTTTTCCAGCCACTGCAAAACGGGTACTAACGCTTCGTCAGAGTTGTTTTCGTAGATCAGCCCGTGCCCGTTGCCATACACGCCATGATCGGGCAGGTGAAGCAGCTCGGCCGATGCCCCCGCCGAGTTAAGAAAAGCCGCCGTTGGCGGACTGGCTGCGGCAAACGCCGATGCCTCCGCGGTCACGATTAGAATGGGCAGATCTTTCAGCGCAGGCAGAGTCAGGCTGCCCGGCTCCGCATTGTGGACCGCATCAATGCTGTTAACGGCGGGTTCAAAACGCAGCGGGGCCGCCGTTATTCCCCAGGTCATGGTTCCAATATTGGGGATCACGGCAAAGGGTGGTCCCATCGGTTCAACGGCCACAATGGCTTTGACCCGATCCGGCCGGCGATCGGCCGTCAGCCAGCCGTCCGGGCCGGAAGCGGAATGGGTCACAATAATGGCCGGTCCGATGCGATCCAGTAACGAGGCCATGCGATCGGCGTCTGAGGTTTGGGAAAGCGCCAGATCCTTTGGCAGCGGGCCGTAACCGGCAATAAATTCGTCCATGGCATCCTCATCGTCCACGGCGAAGGGCCACTGGGTGTGACGTTCATCGTTGCCAGGAAAATAGATATGCTGCCCGCCCTCGTAAGAAAACGGCGGGCCCATTTCGCCAAATGTCTCCACGTGAAAAGGCGAGCGGCCATGCCCGGGGCGGTCAATGACCAGCACGGCGTAGCCATTTTCAACGAACCGCTGCGCCCAGCCCGGCCTGCCGTCGGGCGTGTCAAACCACTCCGTGCCCTGAAATCCTCCGCCATGCATCAGAACAACGGGAAAGGGCTGGCTCACGGTCTCCGGCGCTTCCCATTCCACATACATCGGACCGCGCTGATACGTAAGGCCGTTCTGTTCAGTTCGCTCGCCGGCGATCCAGAAATGTCCGCGACACACCACGCGAGGCGGCGTTATACGCCAGGGGGCATAATACTGATGATTTTTCATTTTTTCTCCAGTTAAATCAAAGGTCAATAGCGCGAGCTCTTGCCGGGGTGATATCGGTAAACAGTGCAACATCGGCCATGACTTCAGGCATTTCAGGGGAACTCAAAGCTAACTCCATCGCTTTTTCATCACGGAAGCGACATTCGCAAATGGCGAGCGTTCCTGCCTGCCGGACTGCCGGAAAAAAGGCGATCGCACTGAGCAGGCCATGCTGATGCCACGCCTTCATTACCAACGGAAGGTGCTCGCTGACGTAATAGTCGCGATCAAACCGGCTCTGCGGATCGCCGTGATAGGTTACGTACAGGGTTACGGGTAAATGGTTCATCTCTCTGCCTCTTTGCAAACTCTTTTGTCAGGATTTATCGTGCGTTAAGGAAGGTGATAACTGCGCTGTTCAGTTCAGCCGTGCACTCTTCCGGCAGCCAGTGGCCGCAGTCAGGAATTACCTTGCCCGTTACGTTGGTTGCAAAGCGCCCGATCTGTTCGATTTGATACTTGCCCATACCGCCATGGCCGCCTCCGCCAATCGCCAGCACCGGCAAGGCAATTTTGTTCTGAGAGAGCAGTTTGTTATCCGCGACGCCCTGATTGAGTACGCGGTAATACTCGAAAGCGGCGTGGAGGCTGTGTGGTTTGGCATAAGATCGCGCGTAGAGATCCAGCAGCTCCGGGGTGAAAACCGCCTTGTTGGTGGCATGCTCTTTAATGAAATGTTCAAAGAAGAGGCGCTCTTTGCCGGCAATCAGGGTTTCAGCAAGATTATTTTTGGCGCTGAAGAAGCTGAAGTGCCATACCAGCGATTCTCCTTGCGGGGTAAATGCCGGAAATGACCAGATGCTTTCATCCGGTATCGGTGCCTCCATAAAGATCACGCGGCGCAGCTGGCTGGCATGTTTCACCACGAAGGGGTAGGTGTTCCAGTTCCCGATATCATGGGATACCAGATCGAAAGGCTGATTGCCGCTAAACTGCAAGGCAAGCTTGTAGAGCAGCGGCGCGACGTCAGTAGCGCGGTAAGAATGCGGCACGGCCGACTCCCCCAGTCCGGGCAGGTCTGGCGCTACGACCGTATGGTTTTTGGCCAGTTCAGGCATCAGGTGATGCCACTCATACCACGACTGACCGAACCCATGGACGAGGTATACCAGCGGCCCCTTTCCACCCTTAACGTAATGCAGGCGCACGCCGTCAATGACCTTATACTCGCTGGTAAAACCTGCCGGAACGGGAAATGCGTCGGCGGCGGATGACGGGGAAGTGGCGAGCAGCGAAAACAGCGAGAGCAGGCAGGCCATAATGTGTTTCAACATAGATTTATTTCCTGTAATAAGAAGTTAAATTCAATCCGCAGCGTCGCGGTTAGTTGGTATGAGGTTGCCGCATGCCGGGCATAAAGCCGTATGCCTTCGCACGCCAGGCAATAAGCAGGGCCGCTGCCAGCAGAACGAACATCACCGGTGAGAACGCGCGTGCCCCCCAGGCGTCCAGCAAAATGCCGCCCACAATGCCGCCGCCGGCAATCGCACTGTTCCAGGCGACCACGTTCATCGACAGGGCGATGTCTGCGCCTTCTCCGGCGGTATCCGCCAGCGCCGTCTGTAGCAATGTTGCCGCGCCACCAAACGTTAATCCCCAGATCGCCACGCCCGTGTAAATCACGACCGGCGCGCGCGACATCCAGATGAAAAGCAGGGAGACTACGGCAAATGTGGCCAGGCAGGTCAGCACGCTTAACCGGAGATGACGATCCACCACACGGCCGGTGATCCAGATGGCGATCAGCGCAGCAAGTCCAAAGACCAGCAGCACGAGATCCACCCGACCGCTCAGGCCCGCCTGGGCTACAAAAGGCGCGATGAAGGTATAAAGAATGTTGTGCGCCAGCATCCAGGTGATGACCACGCTCAGCACGGGCCTGACGCCCGGCGTTATAAAGACTTTATGCAGCGGCAGCCGTTCATGGCTGGCCTGACCGGGATAGTCGGGCACTTTGGCGATGACCCACACAATCAGCACCAGCGTCAGACCGGAAATCATCGCGAAGGCACTGCGCCAGCCGATGGCAGCGCCCAGCCAGGTGCCCAGCGGCACACCCAGCGATAAGGCGATCGGCGTGCCGACCATCGCTATCGCCATCGCTTTTCCCTGTTGATGAACCGCAACCATACGACGCGCATAGCCCGCCAGCAGGCTCCATGCAAGTCCTGCGGCCACGCCGGCAAAAAATCTTGCCGCCAGGGTGAGCCAGTAGCTGGCAGAAAAGGCGGTGATCGAATTGAAGAGAAGAAACCCGACGATGGTGAGTAACAGCACGTTTCTGCGGCGCCATCCCTGCGTGGCGATGGTCAGGGGAATGGCCGCAAGTAGCGATCCCAGGGCATAGGCGGTGACCAGCTGCCCGGCCAGAGCCGGTGAGATGTTCAGGCCCGAGGCCATTTGCGGTAACAGGCCTGCCGGCAGCGTTTCGGTAATGATGCAGATAAAGCCAGTCATTGCCAGCGCCAGAAGAGCCGCAATGGGAAGCCGCAGTTCTGCTGACTGATGCCGTTTCGTAAACTCAACCTGCCTTTGATGACAGTGAGTGTTTTTCTTATCCATAGCGCATTGTTACCTTAATTATGTATCAGTTGGTATTTATTTATATGTAAAGCTTCCCTCATCATCTTTTCAGGCCGGTTGAGGTAATGGACACTGAAGAAAGATTAGAGCGTTTAATCTTGCTGATTAATCTGTACTGATTGATACATTAGTGGCGGATAAAATAGTTGTCAACGACTTGTGTATCGTTTGGTATAATAGTTTTATTTCTGATTTAATACCGGAGTCACTGCTATGGCAACAATGGGACGTCCACGAACCTTCGATCGGGACAAAGCTATCGAAGAGGCAATGTATCTTTTTTGGGAAAAGGGGTATGAGTCAACTTCACTCAGTGAGTTAAAAGCGGGCATTAGCAACGGGATTTCCGCCCCAAGCTTTTACGCCGCCTTCGGGTCCAAAGAAGCACTCTTCCGGGAATGTGTTCGATATTACCTTTCAACTTACGGTCGGGTAACGGAGCCGTTATGGAATGACGATCTGCCGCCGCGCTACGCTATTGAAACGACATTACGGCTTTCAGCCAGCATGCAGTGTGAAGCCGGACATCCTAAAGGATGCATGGTGGGCTTAGGCGTAATGAGTGCAACATCTGCCGGGCATGCATCTGTTATCGAACCTCTGGCGAGGTCTCGAGAGCATACACGAGCAGGCATTGCGCGTAATATTCAGCGTGGAATAGATAGCGGTGAGCTTAGCAAGAAAACGGATATCATCGCGTTAACCACCTCTTTTGATGCCTTTTTACTGGGGTTATCCACACTGGCACGCGATGGCATATCGCTCTCTGATATGAATAATTCCATAACAACAATTATGTCTGTATGGAATTCATACGCGATAAGGGACTAAAACGGTTATGCCTGAGACTTATTTAGAGTTAAAAATCACATTTCATCAGTTTACAATCAAGCACATAAACCAATTGACCTGTTCCCCGTTGAATAACAAAGTGTAAACGTCCCCTCCTGGCACAGGGCTGCTGTTGCAGCCCTAACAAATTAGACTTCAATCGACTCTGATATCTCCAGAGCATCATCTACTTCAATACCTAGATAACGTACGGTGCTTTCGAGTTTTTTGTGGTCCAAAAGTAACTGGATCACTCTAATATTCTTCATTTTTTTATAGATCAGATATGGCTTGGTTCTGCGCATGGAATGGGTACTGTAGAGCGTTTCATCGAGTCCCAGCGTCTCAATCCATCCATGAAAAATACGATTATATTGTCTGGTTGAAATGTACCGTGAAGAACCAACGCGGGACTGGAAAAGATAGTCGCTACTACGTATGATCCATGCGGCTACAGCCTCTCTGGTTCCCTTAGTCAGCTCAAACTGAACAGGGCTGCCCGTTTTTTGCTGCAGCACTGTCGCTCTGCCCGAAACAGAGTGTCCATAGGCCACATCAGAAACTTTTAACTTAACCAGATCACAGCCCCGAAGTTTACTGTCCAGAGCCATGTTAAACAGAGCCAGATCGCGGACTTTTCCTTCCAGCTCCAGGCGGATACGAATTCCCCAGGTATGAGAGATCTGAAGAGGTCGCTTCTGGCCAATAATGCGGCTTTTGTTCCAGGGGGATATTGTCATGTTCAATCTCCATTAGGTTAGGAGATGTGATTATGGTTATCCCATATGAGCTGTGAGTTCAACTGGTCGATGCAACGCTATTCTTAAATGAGGATGACGTTGTCATGAGACGAAGAACGCGCATTAGCTATACGCCGGAACAGATAGTGTATGCCAATAATACTCTTCAATCGTGTTAGTGAGGTAAAAATGGAGTCAATGAACCCCTGCATGGCTCGCAGAGTGAGACTAAAGACGCGTTTGAGCATCAGTACAGTAGAAATAGTGAGCTTAGAATAACGTAGCGTGCGGCGCCGGGATTAGGTTTTAGGCTCGTTGTACCAATCCAGGGAAGGCCTATTCATCCAGTCAGTGAACGCCGATTAACTAGAACCTCGTTGTAAATGTTCCCGTTGGATATTTTGAACTTGTGTTTTTGCCACGAGATACCGCTACAGGACCAGGAATGTAGTGACCTGGTCCTGTGTATGGTTTAACGTCCGATTTATTAAACAACGCCCTGTTTAGTGCCCGTAACGTTTCATCACCAGCGAGTCCGCTTCGATGAGTGCCATGAACTTTGCAGCAATGGGCTCTGATGCGAAGCTTTCCATCGAAGCATCAGCATCGGCGACCGATCGCCAATGAATGATCGCCAGCCAGCTATGATCGTTTCCCGGAGCGGACTCGCGCGACAGGAAGCCAGGGCGTTTTGCGATCACAGTCGTTTCGATCTCGTGATCGACCGCGATCATTTGGGCGACGGCCACGTCACTTCTTAGCTTCGCTGTGACGACTTCGAACACAAGAGGCGTTTGCGATTGCCCGGGGGTGGATGCGTCGGCGGTGAGCGCTGCTTCCGAAGCTCCCGTATTTTCTTGTTTGGTCATATTTGTCGTTAGCATGTCCTAATCCTTTTATCGACTGTCGTCAGATGATCGCGCCATCTGACGACAGAATTAACCGAATGGTTGGCTCGTCGGGTGGAGTGTTGATGTCAAACAGTCGAAAGCGTGGTGCCTCCGCTCATGTCAAGCTCGCCTTTGCGCTGCCCATGACATCTCCGGAACACCCCAACCTGGCTTTAACGATGTAATGCGGCTGCAATCAGGCTATCCAGCGAGGTCGTTGGGTGACCAATCAGTCGCGACAGGGTGCCTCCATCGTCAAACAGTGCTCCCCGTGAGGCGGCAACGTCCGCATCGGCCAGAAGATCAGCCAGGTCGGCTGGCAGACCAATGCCTGTCAGCACACTCACATAAGCTTCTTTCACAAGATCGTTATAGACAACGTTCCTGGACGACTGCCGGGAGACTTCGGCGGCCAGTTCAGTGAGTGTGAAGGCAAGATCGGCAGCTAACTCGTATGTTTTTCCCGCGTGGTCGTCGGTCGTCAGTACCACAGCTGCAGCCTCAGCATAATCCTTGCGCGCGGCAGAGGAAAAATGCCCCTCCTTTGCGGCACCGACAAAGGCACCATGCTCCAGCACTGCCGGGAGCGCCATCAAATGGTTTTCGGCGTACCAGCCGTTGCGAAGGATGACGGCGGGGAGGCCTGAGGCCGCGATGACCTCTTCCGTCTGCCGGTGCTCGATCGCGAGCCTAGCGGGCGACGTATCGGCATGCAGCATGCTCGTATAAGCAAGCAACGAAACGCCGGCACGCTGGGCCGCATCGATAACCGCGCGGTGTAATGGCAGGCGACCGGCGACTTCGGTGGAAGAGATCAGCAGAAGTTTGTCGACACCGTTCAATGCTGTTGTGAGCGTTTCAGGCCGCGTATAGTCCGCCTCGCGCACTATCACACCACGCTCGGCGAGATCGCGTGCCTTTGCGGGATTTCTCACTGCCGCGACAATTTGTTCGGCCGGAACGGTTGCCAATAATGCGTCGATCACAAGGCGACCTAGTTGCCCCGTTGCTCCAGTTATTGCATACATGCTCATTCCTCTTTGTGGATCGGTTGAAGCGGCCAAGTGTACGATCTGGAGTTTCTATTGGAAACCACCTATCTATGGGTTACCATCATTTTCAGGTAACCAATCTGAAGTCAGATAACCAACTGGAAACTTTCCTGGGAGGACGAAGATGAGCTTGAAGATGCGAAAGAAGGTTGAACCATTACCCGGCTGCCCCATGTCAAAATGCACGGCCTTACTTGGTGGCCTTTGGACACCCGAGCTCATCTGGAGCTTGAGCAATGGTCCACGTCGATTTTCGGAATTGCGGCGCGACACGCCGACTATTTCGGCAAAGGTGTTGAGTGGCCGGTTGCGTGAGCTTGAGGGACGAGGCGTGATCCGGCGTAACGTCTTAGCGACCTCGCCGCCATCTGTTGAATACGAATTAACATCACTCGGACAGGAACTACTGCCGGTGATCACCTCTATTGTGGAGGTCGGGTCACGCCTGTTACTCCGCGACGCTGCTCGTGAGACCTAACTATCCTATGTTTCTACAAGTGAAGGAGCGTCTGATATTTCCTCGAAGAATTGTTTTTTTGAATCAGCATTCATAAGTGCCCGATGAACATGAGACCTGCCACCAAAGTACTGGTTGATTTGTCCATGCGTGAAGGAAATTTCAAGCGTGGATATTTTCTGATCGTACCCGACAGATTTCAGGCTGGAAGATATGACTGGTTTACGCGTCAAAAGAAGATCCACATATAATTTCAGTCGCCTGGGGGGATGACGGAGCGGCAGAATAACATTTGTCCAGATATGGAGTGTTTTCAAATTTTTTAAGAGAATATCATGAGTTTTTGATGGTGTAGGAAAGATAAGAAGACAGGTTATGCTGTCACGTTCAAGGTATGAACGTATCAGCAGGAGCTCAATTGCTTAACCGCTCATCAGTGCAAACAATGCAGCTTGTATGTGACCCTTCTGAAAATTTCAATTTATAGATGGCTCCCGGTATTTGATGTACTGCCGAATTCTGAAGTCAATCTCGCAATAAATGCCTTCATCTAAATCACGCTTTGCTTAAGCTTTTTCCAGAGCCTCAAGGATCTCACCGCACTTACCATTTTGGTTAAGTTTATTCAGAGCGATTTACTGCGGTGAATTTCCTTAAGCGCCACAATTTCAACATTCAACTTGTCGAAGGTATCTTAAATGCTTTTGACTCTCTCTTCATCTGACGGCCCTCTTCGATGTTAAAAAACCTGGAAGGGGGCCGCTTGGAAAACGGAAAACATCCTACGTTAAGCCTGTTTTTTGAGCTGGCATCACGGGCAGCTATGAGCGAACAGTGGACATTGCTAACAGCCTTCTGTGTGAATTATCAGGGAGCAGGTCAAATTCACCTGCCGGACTTGAAGAGATGCACCGGCTGGCCATGAACGGCCCGGTCGCCGCAGCCGTTAAGTAATCGCCAGGAGGCTTAGGGAAGAAAGGGGCGCTGATCGCCCCTTTTGTTCAGACATCGGCACCAAACGTTCTCGCGAACGGGCTCAGAGCATTATCTACGGCAGCAATCAGAGCGTCGGCAGCTTCAGTGAGCGTTTGCACCGGGCTGATGCGTTCATCCTCCACGGTATAGCAGTGCAACGAGCAGATCTCTTCCTTAAAGCGGAAGCCTAGGTTAAGCACGCCGTTTGCATTCACAATCGGCACCCCGTAGCCGACGTCAGGGACTAAAAGATGTCCGCTGCACCCCGGCAGCCAGAAGCGCTCAAAATTTTCTGCGGGCACCCGCTTGGCGTTTTCAGGCCGCAGCGTCATCAGTATCTGGCTGAGTCCGGCCTGGTCGCATTTCCTGGAAAGCGATTAGGACCAAAAAAAATCAGACTTTAGGAGCTTAAGCATGGGGAGTGCCAGAGAGCATCTGTTTGACATGCAGGAAGAGCGTTTTGAAGACTGGGCTTCAGAGCATCACCCGGACGTCGAGCCGGACATGCCTGAGTAGGACTCTATTACCCAGCATTACAGCGACTGGCAGGACTTTCTGGCAGATCAGGCTTACGAAGATTATCAGCAGGAGAAGCTATCGGCCTCTCTTAACTCGGTCGATGCACGCTGTGAGCACGCCTTCTCAGAACTGAAAACACTGCAGGGGCTTAATCTGGCGTTTCAGCCGGACATCGTTTTGCGTATGGCATGGGTTCACTGTGTAAGTGTGATGGAAGCCTGCCTAATGTACTGCGCCCGGGCGCTGCTTAATCATGAGCCTCATCTTCAGTTATTTCGGGCGAACCAGCAGGCGTTTAGGCTGAGAAAAAAGCAGGCTGATTTTCTGGACGCCTGCGCAAGTGCCAACGCACCTGCAGATGAATACCGCCATGCTGTGCAGTGCATCGTCAGCAGAATGACCTTCCACAATGTGGATCATATTGAAAGGTATTTCGGTGCCGTTCTGCATCAACCTCCTCAGTGGCCAACGCGCAAACTTAAATACATTGTCGATACGCGGCATGATTTGGTTCACCGAAACGTCATTTCTGAGTATGACACTGAGACCACTCCGCCGTCCTGCCGGGTGTGAACTTCACTTATCCCTATTCATTCCCTGACCCGGCATGCAGCCAAGAGTACCAAGTGCGATTGAAAGCTTTGCATAGCCCCGGTAAAGTAAACGTCGGTTCAGGATGTTCTGAACAAGGGTATCCATTCTCCCGACAGCTACACCCAATGCTTGGGGATTTAAAAAACGGGTTTAGTATCCTGCGTTATCTACTTTAGGGGAAGCCAGTGTATCCGCAGATCAAAACACGTAACAATTATGGCAATAAGGTTGATGCGATCAGAAAAAAATTAAACAGGTACTCAAATAAGTCATTTTTAGAGATGCTTTATGTTCATTTTCAGTCACTGCGTAAACCAGAAAATGGCCTAATATCAAACTTTCCATGGTGCTGCTTCCTGGCATTAAAATGGAAATATACAGGTAACGTCAATAAAAACCCCACTGACATAAACCAGCAACAATTCAACTCGATTATTAACAGGATATATGAGCTGCAGTCGGATGCTTCGGATTTGCAAAAAACAGAAGGTATTGAACTTGAATTAAGAAGAATGATTATTGGTCAGGTTTTCTATCAATCTTCGTTTCACTCCTGTATGCATTCTCTGGTAAGACAATACCAGTGGCACTGTGAATGTGATTCCCCTTGGTTCAGGAAGACCTTTCTTGCACAGACAGGTCTGAAGCTTGAAGACTATTATACAATTTCTTTTTACTTGCTGACGATTGTTATAAATATTAAAGAAACTGAATCTACATGTATTAATGTGAGAGATTTGATAGTGCCACTTTATCCGTATTTTGGCGAAGGTCTGCTAAGGAAATATATCTCGTTGTTATCATTACGGGAGACAGAGCTAGCAGGTTTTTTTAGTGGATACAGCGCTGAAAGACAACATGTTTCTGAATATTTCGAAGAGACTCCACTATTAAGGAAGCCTTTTCTTATGGAAAATAACTTTCTAGTTACTTTGTCAAAAAACCTTCTTCTAAGCTCGTTTTCCTCAATCGTTCCTATGGTGCTGAAAGAACATAACTCTGGTCAATATAAAGATAAGCTTGGTCCCTTGGTGGAACGTTATCTGGAAAGCTACATTCGTCAGGCATTTCCTTATCTGGTTACGGAGGAAGATATCACTTTGATTTATCGCGATAATAATATTGAGAACGTCATGGTAGATTATCTGTTGCGCGAAGGAGACGGTTATGTTTTTATTGATTCCAAGGCTATTGAACCCCATAGGGCGGTTAAGACATCTGTCGACCCAATTCATCTTAAGGGTAAGCTAAAATCAAGTTTTGAACATGGCATTATTCAGGCTCAGGGTTGTTGCAACCAGATCAATACTATAGAAAAAAGAGCCCCTTCAGAGAAAGATTCTATTATCATAGTTGTTAACCAAGATCATTTTATTTCTTCCGGGACTTTCTTAAATAATAATATATCTCCAGGATTATATTTAGAAATAAAGAGTAAGTACGGATATCTTCCTGTTGCCCTGGAAAGGGTTTATTACCTTACTGTTGATGAATTAGAGTATTTAATAGACGTGTGCAAAGATAAAAAAATAGCAATCACAGATATTATAGATAAAGCTTCATCTGATGATGCAGTTATTCATAAAAGAAAAATGAATTTTGGAATGCATCTGGCATCTTACTCGCCTGCTAATTTGGCAGACAGACAACCCGTTCGAACCGGTGTATTAGCTTTGATACACAAAATAGGCGAAATTAAGAAATGCTCATCGGGATTTTGGGATGGTCAACTGGATAAATATCTTAAAATTCTTCACTCCCTGACGGCACGTTAGCAACAACGAGAAAATATTTTATAATCCTGCTTTTCGTCAGACAGCGGCTTGATAAAACTGATTTTTTAAACCAGGCATTGGCTACAGAGTGCCTGGCATAATTCCCAATGTTGTCTGACAGGACTGCCACCGGCACAGAGTGGCGTTAAGCGCCAGTCTGGCTGGCTGCATAGTGCATCATATATATTTATATGAAGTCTTCATTTTCAGGGGGGTAAGCTGCGTGCCGTCTTTAGGAAAAAGCGGTTCAAGAAGACTGATATCTGTGGGGTCTGGTTCATAATAAACACCTTTAACTTTATGGAACACAATACTGTCGGATAAAATCTCAAGTGAGTAATTTTGTTTCTCACTGGAGCAAGAGAATGAATATTTATTTCGTTTATTCCTTTCCAGCGGCTGAATGGTCGGTGCAAACATCCATATATCCTCTTCAACATGTTCAAAAAGTTCTATGTTATATGAACGAGAATCAGGTTCTGCACCTTTGATTGCCGATGACTTACTGAATAACACCACGTTCTGATGCCTACAGGCAGATCTCTTTCTGCGGGGATGCTGAGTCGAATCAAAGCTTATTCCATCCAGCCTGTATTTATCCGATACAGACAGATATTCGGAAACGGCGTGGGTAATCAAATA
The DNA here is from genome assembly GCF_030758455.1 of Erwinia pyri. Lineage (NCBI taxonomy): Bacteria > Pseudomonadati > Pseudomonadota > Gammaproteobacteria > Enterobacterales > Erwiniaceae > Erwinia > Erwinia pyri. The sequence continues at coordinate 16,207 of NZ_CP132354.1, read as the reverse complement.
CTCATTCTCAGGATTTTTCCCGGAGACCGGCAGCGTCAATTTTCTCGACAGGGTACGCATAAAATTTGCTTTGTCATTCAGATTTGCCACGCGCTGATCAAACACGCTTCCTCTTACCTCAGTCAGGTTGTTCAGAGCCGATATATCCAGAATTTTTAGCTCCCTGAGCGGCCTGAATGGCACCACCACGACATAACAGCCTACGACAGGCCTGACCTCTGCCACGGCGATAGCAGGGGCAGTAGCGCCGTAAAAAACCGGTATGCCATGCGCATTCATACGGCCCGATCGGGCCAGTTCGTTCGGTGGTGGTCCGAAGAACCGTTCAGGATGCTCCAGCGCCTTCTCCGCGTCTTCGATATTTTCAAAAACCCTTGCCCTGTAAAATATATTTTCACTGCTGGCTTCATGGATGGCGTTCTGGCTCTTGTCCGTTTTTAATATTTCAATATCGGAAAACAAATCATCAAGAAACTCTTTAACGTGCTGGTTAAAGAAACGTGACTCATTTTTAATGAGATTCCTCCATTTTCTCCCATGCGTAACCCATTGAATTTACTGTACGCTTTGATTTAGTAAAATGGAAACTTTCGTCATAAATAATTTCAGTGCCGTAATGATCGTTATAGATATCTATCATAACGTTTAACAGGTCTTTTGCTGGTTCCTCATCAACGTGAAGTTCATCCTGAATAATAAATTCAGCAGGTTCACCGCTGTCATAATAAAACGGACCATCTTCTGGCTGCTCATAATGCTCCATAAACATTTTATGAAGCATTCCGGCTATTTCATCCAGCACCACATTCTTTTTGCGTTTATTGCAGTAGCTGCAATTACGGTTAGCCTTCCCTTTTTCCCGTATATGATTTCTGATATATTCTTCACCCACGCAGGTATGACATATGTATTTATCTTCGTTCATGATTGTCCCGATATCAGAGCCAGCTGCAGGTTTTGTCCGCTTTTCATCAGAGTAACATTTGTCGGGAGAATTGGTGAAAGTGAACCGGAGTTTTATCAGGCAGTGATCTCCTTGTTTTTCTTTTCACCAGGTATTCAGCCCAGAGTGCCTGGTACCGGCTCTCCCCCGCCCGTTTCGCCTTCTTTCCTTTACCATCAGAAGGTTACGCTCTGATCCTGCCCGTACCGCACGTGGGCGCCCCGCTTTTTAATTTCCGCCGACCAGGTTATTCTCCGTATACGGGTAAAAAGCCGAAAAATCGATCCGTTCAGCATCCGCAGTGGATCGATTTATTGCGGTCGTTTTTTCTGGACAGATGCGGGAAAATACGTTCCATGACATCAGATCGCGGAGAATGAAAAATTGGGCATCTTACCCCCGGAAGTCAGGCAGAATTCACGCAGCGATGTCAGCGTTCACAATATGAGCAATACCACTGCGGCGCGCTACTTTGACTACGAAAGCGCGGGGGCCCTGCGAAACCTCGCCGCCGCCTACGGCACCGACATGCCCCGCTACCTGCTGGCACCCGAGGTGGCCGTGCTGCTGTCGAAGATGCCGGACCTTAAAAGCGCCTGTTCACCGACACCCTGTGGAACACCGGCGGGCGGCTGAACGAAATACTGCCGCTGACGAAAGAGGACTTCGTGCTGGACGATCCTGTCACCGGCGCGCCGCTGGCCTCGCCGTTCGTGGTGCTCAGAACCCTCAAACAGCGCCGGCTGGAAGAGGCGGCGGGAAGCCGTGGACGCCGGCGCGGCCGGCCGACGAAGGAGGAGCAGCAGGCGGAGCGCGACACGCAGGCGCAGATCCGCGACAACCCGCCGCGCGCGGTGCCGCTGACCGACGGCGGATACGTGCAGCGGCTCAGGGAGTGGTTTGCGACGGCGCAGCCGGCGGGCGGCGCACGACTGTGGGATATAAAGAGTGAGGACACGGCACGCAGCTGGATAAGCCAGTCGGTGGCGGCCGCCGTGCGTGACGGTGTCACGTTATCGGTGCGCCCGGTGACGCCAAAGACGTTCCGGGACTCGTTTGCGATGCACCTGGTGCAGCACCAGGTGCCGCAGAAGGTGATCCAGACCCTGATGGGCCACAAGGACGCCAAGTCCACCGAGTGGTACACCCGGGTGTTCGCAATGGACGTGGCGCGACAGCTCGGGGTGCGGTTCTCCATGGATCCGGACGAGGCCAGCCAGCTGTTGCTGCCGGGTTTCCCGGGCGGGCGTTTAATTACAAACTGATGGAGGTTGACTGCAGCGTTGTCTCAGGAAACGCTTCTGCATCCAAAAAAATACTTTCCCTCTCTGAACCATGAATTTTCCGGGTCCGGCACCGGCAGAACTGCCCCGACCAGAATTTATACCCGCGGATCTGGCGCATTTTCGCGAAGAGCCCACCACCCAAATACGGCAGTACAGTCAGTCTGCTGCACAGGCAGGATTCTGGAGAAATGACACTGCGAGGCTGGCCGGCTCGCGCGGCTGCATCCGGGAGAAGACGGTCTCATCCTCAGAACTGAACGCTGCCCGCCCATGCTGCCTGACAGTACGGCATTAACGATCAGGTCCTGAACGGACGAAGAAGGGTTTCCGGGACGAACCAGATATTTCCCCGGGCGCGAGAGCAGGCCACGTAAAGGCGGTTTCGTGAGGAAGGCTGCAGCGCCTGTAGCGTCCAACGGGTCAGGTTACGCCAGTGCTCTGCGCCCATCACGATGCAGACGTCATGAAAGTGATCGAGCCCTTTACTGGCGCCCCAGTTCATCGAAAAGCATCCGTATCGATGGTGTTCGCGGTAGAACAGCTTGATAATGCTTCCATCCGCATGCAGAGCGGCGGCGCGTGCCGGATCGCTGACATGCTCAATCAGGGTCGTATGCGGGACGTGGGCCTCAATACCTATGTTCAGATATCCGGAAATGAATGCGCAGACCGTCTGTGAACATCGCCACGTCTTACTGAGCGTTTCCCGATCGGACATGATACCCGCCGCGCGAAAGCGGCTTTCATAGAGGTAAATGTCATCGTGCAGAGTAGCGTTGGTAGCACCATCCCGGCTCGTGTCGAACGTATGCTGATAAAAATCGCCTGCAAGCATCACTGACACCCTTGCCGCACACAGCTCCAGTAAAAAATTGAAGTCATGGCCGGCGAAGTCCTGCACTTCATCAACCAGTAACTCATCATAATAACGTTCAAGCCGGACGCGGATCTCCGGCATCATTTCACGGTACATCAGCAGCAGGGAAAGCCGGCAGTGGTAGATACGTCCTGTCCGATCCTGAAAATGAAGCCGGTCTGACCGGCGAATTTTTTGCGGCGGCTGACTGAAGCTCATGCCCTGGATCCCCATCTGCTGCTGCAGCAGTGGCCGACAGCAGAATCCGTGCAGAAACTCAAACCAGGTCATTACCCGGATACCGTCCGGCAGGAAGCCGAAGCGGTTAATAATCTTGGCACGCAGATGCGTTTCATTATTCACCGTATGTGTCAGAACAAGAGCGCAGCTGTCTTCCCGGAGACGCTCTACCAGCAGGGTGGTTTTACCGGAGCCGGCGACGGCAAAGACTACGCGCTTATCCATGCGATGGCCTCGCAAATATAGGCTGGTACCGACAGATCTTCCCCGTGCTCCCTCAGCAGCCTGAAGGCGGCCTCAGTCTTGTTTGACAGCATATACTCCTGCACCGTCAGTCGGCGCCGGGGCGTGTAAAAGGTGGCCTCACATAGCGCTGCGTTGTCTTGGTATAGGCTGATCTCGAAGGTGGACCGGCGGCTATCCATGTCAGCAAATACCCGCGTACCCGCGCAGAGCACAGACTCATAGCGTTCAACGCAGTTTTGTTGATAATTTCCGTCATTGTCGCGGAGTGCGGCTACCCGGTTACCCAGCAGCCGCGCCAGCTCAAGGTAGCGCCAGAAGCTTGTCCCGCCGATGGCTATAACGTGTATCCCGTCGTCTTCCGGAGCGCGCCCGGTCAGGCTGCGGTAAAACGCCTCAATAAGGATAAATTCCGCATCCCCTTCAACCAGAATAACCCGTCGTGCGAGCGCGAACTCCAGCACGTTATTGTCCGGCGCCTTGATGAAAAAGCTGGCCGTGTCTTCCGACAGCTCCTGCAGCAGCACAGGACCGCTTTCCCCGAGCAGGATGGCATTACGCAGATCCAGACGGGATGAAATGTGGCTGCTGTGCGTGGCGATAAACAGCTGTGTGTGCCGTTCTGCCGCCAGCTGACTGACGAGTTTTTTCATGCTGATGTGGCTGAGGTGATTTTCCGGCTCTTCAAGCAGCAGCGCGTGCAGTTCACCTTGCTGCTCCCGCCGGCGCAGCGCAAACTCGGTTTTGATAAAGCACTGCCTGCCCTTGCCCCGGTTCCGGATCGGAACGCCCTCTTCGGTAATGTCGAGATTGGCTTCAAGGCAGGCCCGGGCGCCAGACCGGACACTGAACTGATACGTTTCCAGCCCGTTATTCACACCAGAAAGATGCTGTTCCCGAAAGAGATTTTTCTGCTGCCGCCAGGTATTTTCCAGCCTGTACCGGTCCTGCAGGGGAACGTTTACGCCATAGACGGCGCGGGTAACTCTTGAGCGGCGTGATCGCTGTCTATACGGGTGCTGTCAAGCAGCAGATGACGAAGATAACGCCGGAAACCTGCACAATGGCTGCCAGAAAATGTGGTGAACTTTACGGCATAATATTCATAGGGGAAATTTGACGGGTCCTGCTCCAGGATGTGGCAGATATCCCGACTGTACTCATCCATCATCGGGGCAATGCACATTCTGAGCCCGTCGGCCTCTCTGTCGGTCAGGTTTTGCCGGCCGTTCAGGTCGGGATTTCCGCCATTACTGAGAAACACGTCGACCACCAGCTCAGGCAGAAGATCAGCACGCCGCTCCCCGGCCTGAAAGGCCTCAACGACATTCAGTGAAAGCAGCGACTCAATGCCCAGCGTTTCGACCCTGTGCCGGCTGGCGCTGAGTACAAGATCCAGCGCCAGCAGGATGCTGCTTTTACCGGACTCGTTGTCTCCGATGATCACATTTCTGCTAGGCTGGAAAGAAAGAGACAGCCAAGAAAACTTTCTGAAATTTTTGAGCATCAGGTGCGTTATGACGGGCATTGTTTCTTCCCTGAATTATGCGGCCGGAAAACCCGGGGCGGGTCATTCTCTACTGGCTGAGCCTCTGGCAATTCTGGATCCCTGTCGCTCAATGAAACTGCTTTCGGCAGTGCCAAAAAAATGCAGAGCATCTCGCTGCGGTTATCATCATGCCACGCCGCCTGTACGAAATAAAAGTCTCCTGAACAAATCCTGAGCATAACTGGTCGCATCTGGTCAAGAGCGCACGCTCGCCTGTTTCCGGCTGAAGCACAGAAGGATATTACGCCATAAACGACGGGCACTTTCTTCAGAAAGTATCAGCACAAGCCACGGACGGAAGCATACTGATACCGATAATAAAGGTGTGCTGGCCGGGAAGACTGCGTTTTTTTGACTCAGAGGTGTGCTGACAAATTATCCGGTCGAAATGCGGAGGACGCATCCCAAAAAACTTTATTGGCAGGCTTCACAGCGGACACCCCGTCCTCAAAAGGAACCGGGCGCATCAGAAGGCGTATCGGGATGCCAGGAAGAGCGCCCGGGAAAATGGCCGGGCTAGTCAGTGGTGAATTTGCGCCAGCTCATCTTCCGTAAGGCCGGTCATCTGCATGATGATATTCTGGTCAAGGTCATTCTGCAGCATGGTTCGCGCAATTTTCAGGGTTGCTTCGCGCTCGCCCTTTTCAATGCCTTGCTGCTCTCCAAGCTGGATCCCCTCCTGCCGTCCTTTCTCAATGCCCTTCTGTTCAAGCTGCTGTGCGATGGTCATGAGTGCGTCTCCGTGTTGCGGCACACGCTGTGCCAGTTCGCGAACAAAGGCTTCGGAGTCGGCCGACTCTCCCGCCTGCAGTAAATAGTGTATCAGCGCCGTCACCTGAGGTGAAGAAAGATAGTCTGCCATCAGCAGGGTGGCCAGCCGGTCGGTCAGTGCGGCCATGTCGCGCTGGTGAATATGCTTCTGCAGGAGCGTGAGGGCCGCCATACTGCGGTGATCCATGATGTCATCGTCCGGGATAACGGTGATGTCTGTCAGGGGAAAGGCGCCGCCGTAGAGTTTTTCTGCCACTGCCGGGTCATCGAATTCATCCAGCCAGCGGGTGGAATACGGGTAAGGGTTGCGTTTTCCGGTATAGAACAGCACGGGTATCACCAGCGGCAGCTTCCTGTGACCCGCCTCAAGATGGCGCTGCATGGCCGCCACGGCGTAGCGCAGCAGGCGAAAGGCCATATGCCGGTCCGGAGACGACTGATGCTCAATCAGCACGTGAACGTAGCCGTCCCCGGCGGTGGTCTTCAGGCTGTAGAGGACGTCGCTGAAGTACTGGCGGAGGTCGTCCTCGACAAAGGATCCGGACTCCAGCTTAAGGGTGCTGAGGTCGCACAGCGCGCGCAGCTCTGCCGGAAGATGGAGTTCCATAAAGTCCCGAGCGATCTCGGGCTGCGTGAGGAATTGCCGGAAGGTGGCATCATGAGGGGTTGGGGTGCTGTTTTTCATCTTCATCCATGCTGACTCTCTAAATGACACGGACATAGTATCACGACAGTTAAGGAGCTGTGCGGGGCTTTGTTGAATAAATCTGATTTAGATAAAAGCTCCCCTCGTCGCTGACTCCCTCAGGCAATCCGTACACTTTCTGGCATGCCTGCACGCGTCATTTTGTTTAATGCGCGGATCATTGCCATAGCCTCCCCAACCTGCGCATCATAATCCCGCAACGTAAGATGCCCACCAAACAGCTGTTTGACACGGTACATTGCCGTTTCAGCCACCGAACGTCGGTTGTAAACCGTGTGCCATTTCCAGTACGCATTGCTTCCCATCAGCCGTTGCCAGGCAACCGCCTGATTTCTGTCGGCATATTCAGCCGGCCAGTAACCTGCGCGGGTTCGCGGCGGGATAAGTGCTTTGATTTTCTTACGCCGCAGTTCGTCGTGGCACCGTCTGGTGTCATAAGCTCCGTCGGCGCAGGCGGTTCTGATTTTCCGGTGGGTCTGGCGAATAAGCCCCGGGAAGGCCTCTGCATCCGTCACATTGTTCAGGGAAAGGTCAGCGCAGATAACCTCATGCGTATCAGCGTCCACCGCCAGGTGCCGTTTACGCCAGACGCGGCGCTTTTCCTGGCCGTATTTTTTCACCTTCCACTCTCCTTCCCCGAAGACTTTTAATCCGGTGGAGTCGATAACCAGATGGGCTATTTCGCCGCGCGTGGGGGTTTTGAACGGGATATTGACGGACCTGGCCCGTCTGCTGACGCAGGAGTAATCCGGGCACCGGAGCGGAAGCGTCATCAGGGTAAAAATGGAGTCAATGAACCCCTGCGTGGCGCGCAGCGTGAGGCGAAAGACGCGTTTGAGCATCAGTACGGTGGTAATAGCGAGCTCAGAATAACGTTGCGGACGACCACGTGAAGACGTGTCTGGCTCGTCATACCAGGTCTGGATAGCCGACTCATCAAGCCAGAATGTCAGTGAGCCCCGGTTGATTACGGCCAAAAGTTCGATTTATTCAACAAAGCCTCGCCACGGGTTTAACAGACACCTCTGAGTCATCTATGGACGGCCCCACGACAGTAGACAACGGCTCGAAAGTGTCTAGATTATCCGTGGCGATTCAGATTGCCTGAGGAAGTCAGTGGAGGAGAGTTAATATCTAAATCCGATTTATTCTACAAAGTCACTTTTATCATAAAATGAGCCTCACGACTGGCTCTCGTGAGGCTTGTTGCACTCAGATCTGGAAGGTCAGTATTTTCTTCAGGTAGTTATTCTTCTGCCTGAAGTTTATCCATTACGGACTTTATGGCCGCATCAAGTTCTGCATGAAATTTGGCTGGAATGCGTGAAAATTCATAGGTTATAAGTCTTTTTTCAGCATCGGTCTTTTTACGGGCAAACTGCTTTTTATCACTGAATTCAGCCAGCTTTTCAACCACTGCTTTCTTCGTGTTACGCGGCGATTTCAGACCGTTGCTTTCAGCTTTGAAGAAACCAATAATCTTCGTTTTATTGAGCGGGTCCTGAGCATCATACGTCCCATCCTTTTGAATCCTGACGCGTACACCTTCAACCACTTCAAGTACGTCTACCTGCCTGGATTTAGCCTGCTCTGCAATCTCCAGCAGTAAATGATAGTCCGGAATTGCCAGATCGCTTAAGGATGGGAAAACGGCAATCATTTCATCAGGCACAGCGGCTGCCTGAAATGCACGGGTGATCTTGGCCGGTGAGATGCCTTCAGCTTTGGCGATCTCCGTCTGGCTCATGCCATTGTCACTCATCACCTTCAGGCGTTTGCCTAATTCCCGAAGCGTATGCTCTTTTGCCGTCTGAATATCTACTGCAAGTTGACGGGCATCACTGATATCGAGTTCATCTTTTGTAACCAGGACTTCAAATGGCATGCCATTGAAAAGACAGGCTGCCCGACGGCGTGAACCATCCAGAATTTCAATGCGATTATCGACTTCGCGCCCTATGGCGGGAAAAAACTGCTGCAGGGTGATCGTGCGGGCAATATCGCTGATGGACTCTGGGGTCAACAACGACTGATCGCGACCGTTCACAGCTGAGTCAATATAGGTCTGGACTTCGATATCATCATGAAGGATCTTAGTAAGTACAAAGCGGGCTTCTTTCCCCGACTTCAGCACAAACACGCGCTCCCCTTCCCTTTCGCTGAGCATTTTGGAGAAGTTTGAATTACCCAGTGTACGGCCCATTTTCTTCATGACTTTGGTCATTTGATACCCCTTATAAATTCGATTCGCTTGAACACCGCCTGAGTGAAACGCTCGGCTTCGCGTTTCGCGTTTTTAAGGGCTTCAGCACTTCCAGGATAAGACTGCGGATCCGCACTGACAATGGTGTCAAAGGTTTCCCCACAGCGCTCAAAACCATCAAGTCGCGGCAATACCGCATCGAGGATATATGAGGTAAAAACATCACGGGCAAGGCCATGGGTCATCTCGTGATCGCGCTTTGTGGTCATTTTAGACATAAAGCCTATATTCCCTTTGATACGCGGATTGACGCCTTCTTCTTCCAGTTGCTCCAGCATTTCAGGCAGTCGTGTCAGGTATTTAAGCGTTGAATGAAAATCAACCTGTGCGGGAGGGGTCGGCGTTAACAGCAAATCACTGGCGGCAATAGCATTCAGCATGAATGCATCCAGATGCGGCCCCGTATCGATAAAGATGAAATCGTAATCTTTACCTACGCGATCGATGATATTGCGCCGGAGCACTTCTGAAGGCAGAACGCCCGGAAGGTTTTCGCGAACCAGTTCACCCCACTGGCTGGCAACAAACCCATCATCAATCGAGGCAGGAATGATATCCACGCCGGGAATTATTGTCGGCTGGATAATCTGACGCTGCAGCTGCTCGGCATCAAGGTCATTCAGCATGGCCTGAGCAGCCGTTTCCATGATTGAACCTATGCTGTGAGCCTGATTCAGGAACATGGTGCTGGAAGCTTGTGGATCGAGGTCTATTACCAGGTTTCGTAAATCATATTGCAACAAGTCAGGATGTACACGGAGTCCATGTGCAAGCGTTACCGTACTGACCGTTTTTGACACCCCACCTTTCAGATTCACCACGAAGATGACGAAGGGACCTTCGCCTTCATGCAGATCACGATATTTAGGCACTTTACGGTGTGCATAGATGTCGACAACATCTTCAACGGTCAGAGCATAGTGCCTGGCATTACCGGCGTCTTTTTTACCAAACTCATGTCCCTGCTCTTCCATTTCATCAATAGCCTGCTCGACAGCACGACGGCTGAGCTTAGGCATATTGGCAACGGAATTTCGCGTAAAGGTCTGGTAATAGCGATCAAGTCCAAACTCATGACGTTTATCAATGATGTCATCACTCATGCTACGGAGCATGGCATTTGCTCTGCGGGCAGTCTCGTCAACACCACCATAGTTACTTTTCATGCAGTTAACCTCACCGGAAATTTCAGCTAGTGTACAAGCCGAAATTAAATGTGCAACTTTTATCGTAAATCAGAAAATTATTGTACTGGCTCAGAAAAGTTAACCGGATGAAAACTTTATGACCGCAAGTTATCAGTCGTATGCATTAAATCCAAAAAAAGTTATCGGTCGTATGCAAGACACTCTGTTTTTCCTACCGGAAGAATGTGTATTAGGGTGATGTTCTAACTGCCCATAATCAAACCTTCAACAAAAGTTGGCAGTCGTATGCATAAAGTTTCCAGTCGTATGCTTTACTATGCCGATTGCGGGGTGTTGTTCCTAGCCCTCATGTTTGATCTCCCCATAAGAAAGGTTATCGGTCATGTGCTAAAAGTTATCGGTCGTATGCTCTGTAGCAGTTTATATAAGCGATTTTAACAGGGATCTTAAGAAAAGATCAGGCAGTTCCAAGCTGGAGGAGTCGGTTCAGACAAAAGTTGATATGAGATGGCTACGATATGGGTAAAGGTTAACCAAACATTTCCAGTCGTATGCGTTTACCATGTCTAGCATTGTTGCATATGGCTCTATAATGCAGTTAGGTCATTAAAATAGGCCTGTAGACTAGTAAGTTAGATGCTCAGTGATAAATTCGTGTGAAAGCGTAACCCAGCGTAGGTTATCAGTTGTATGCATTGAAGGGGGAGAAGTAGAAGGAATCCTCGTACTGCAGGTTATCAGTTGTATGCTAAATCATTGCTTTAATGCTGTAAGGTTTCCAGTCGTATGCAAAAAGAGATTATTTTAAGCTCGAATGCGGCGGCTTCATAAAACACGTGATGGAAATGCTCAAACCAGCAATCTATCCACATGAAATCAAAAGGTTTCATGAAAAATTCCAGTCGTATGCACTCCTTCCTGAACGAAAGTAATCACTCAGAATCAAGGCTGATAAGGATCTTGGCTATCTCTTCTTCCGTGAATCCAGAATCCTTAAGCTTAGAAATTTTAGCGATCATTTTTTCATCCACAATCTGAGGCTCCTGGGTATCTGCATGGCCCGTTTTAGGCTGTTTGTTAGGGATAAGATTAGGATTACGCTTGGTGATGTTGAAGTAGACCGATCGACCCCTTTTAAACTCACTGTACTCTAGGTAGTTAATTTCTTTAAGCTGTTCAAGTGCTTTACGTACGATATGGTTCTGATAAGCCACGCGAGATTTCAAGCGAAGCCTTTCACGTAACCTTTTCATTGATACAGGCGCGGGATCTTTAGGAAGGCTCTCTATGAACGTATACAGAGCCTGAGCCGATTCTTTACGGGGAAGATGATCGATCGCTTTGAGGCGTAGATATACTTTGTAATCCATCTGGTAGAGATCAGTGAGTCTGTCATCCCCTTCAATCTCGACCTCGTTCTTTGCCATATTGTACTGAGCGCTGTTAACGAGCCCTGTAGTCAACGATCCAGAATCATTACGAAATTGTATGGTGACACCGCGTAAACGCATCAGAGAGTCGTCTATGCGTTTCTTCATGTCTTTATTTGAGCGCTTCGAGTCAAAACCACAGTTTTGTAAAAATTTGGTGAAGGGGAGCTTCAATTTACCGGCAAAAGTACCACTATCGTATATCGACCGAATGATCCCAAGCCATACCCGGAAGTCAGTGGCCATGTCCAGACGCTCAGAACGGATGGAGATGTCCTTGTACCCTTCCCTTTTTACAACTTCAAGATGGTAAAGATCTTCGCTAGCATCTACCGTAGACTTCACTGTACTGACAGAGTTTTTTAATTTTGCATGATCGGTGTTAGGAACAAATAAACCCAGGCGCATTAATGCTACCGGTTGAACGGTTGCATTCGCCGTAGGATTCAGGTGGACAACTTCCCCCGTTCTTTTGTTCACTTCATCGGTCATGCTATCTAAGTCTTTGACTTTTTTAGCCATATCTTAAATCCATTTATCAACAGGTTAAATTGCGGCAGCACATGACGGATAACCTTACCAGCATACGAGTGGAAATAAAATACCATACAGCCGATAACCAATTGCATACCACCGAAAACTTTTTGCATATGACTGCTAATCTTTTGCATATGACTGATAACCCTGATCGGCTCTTAGCCCACGCTACGCAAGGCTTTCAAGCTGTCGGGGATCGTTTTGGCAGTTTAGGATCGATATAGGATCGTTATAAGATCTTATTACTGGATCAATCCTGTGAGTAACGGGGATAAAATCAGGATGTTTTCACAAAAAATCTGTGGGCATTTCCGTATCCGTCACATGCGGTTTCCAAGTGACTCTAAAATCAGATTTACAAACACTCAGAGGTATACACTCTTAAATTGGAGATTCGGTGAAAAACTCTATCAAAAGCTCATAAATATCGGGACTTGATCCAGTAACTTGATAGTAACCTTGTTTCTGAAGAAGAATTTGCTAACAATCTCCGTTGAAAGTAGATTTTATGACGCTCTTGAGTAAAAGATGATGCAGTTCAGGTCGTCAAATAAGTACCCACATCAAGTTTGATAAAAAGCGTTTAGAATAAGTACAATCCGCACGACATAACCCATCAGTAAAGTTAAATTAATGCATTGATTTTATTGGTGTTTTCATGATTATTTCAGGCTGAAATTCCCGAAAAATGACTGATCTTCTACTCAGAATAATCTTTCATTAAATTCACATGTCGTTCAAAAATTGGTTATCCCAGAGATCGCTACGTGATTTGTTTCGAATTTTGTGGGTGATAACCCTGCAGAATTCACACAGTGATACCAAAAATTAACGCTATAGGTGTATTGATAATCGCTTTTACCTCACAAATCGTCCCTTATCTATCCAATCCCCCCTACCTGGCCAGAGACGATGCTGATATACACCATAAATTATTTATTTTTTATATAATGCAGATTCAAAATCTCAGATCAATGTCTGACCGATGTAATTGGCCAAGTATATAAAATAGTGAGTTGCACATCGGTGATTAGCACACCCCGATATTAATAATATTTCCATAATGCATATGTGAACATACGCCACTAAGAAGTTTTTACGACAAACAGATCATCAATATTCTTCGCAAGGCTGAAGCCGAGGTATCCGCCCACCAACCCCGCAACAAGCAATCTACAACGCCATATTATTTACATGTCGAAAAAATATGGCGGTATGAAATTGCCTGAGTTTAAGCGCCAAAAATCGCTTGAGGAAAAAATACTAGTTTTAAGAAACTTCTGCCCCATGGCCTGCTGGATAATGAGCACTTCAGGTGGCTGTACAGATAAAGCACTGCTACTTATCAGAAGCGTAAAGCTTCGGTGCTGATGTGTGAATTTACGGGTCTTTCGCAACGTCGTACCTGCAGACTCGCAGGTTTTCCCCTGTCGATCAGTTGCTATGACGCTTAGCGTCTAGCGGCTGATGCGCATTTATCGGGGCGCATTACTGAGCTGCAACTAAAGCACAGGCGTTTTGGGTTACGCCACATCTGGCAGTTAATGAGCCGCGAAGGGATCTATGTCAATCATAAGCGCGTATACCGGCTTCACCATCTAAGCATCTGGACGTAGAATACAGACGTCGTCGTAAAGATCTGGCTACTGAATGTCTGTCATCGCTCCACCCGGCCGCGTCCAGTTCAATATGATCGATTGACCTCGTCATGGATGCATTGATCTCCTAACGCAGGATAAAGTGCTTTACTTGCGTGGATGACTTCGCGAGGAAATACCTGATGGTAATCGCCCCCTTCGAGGTTTCTGGCCCACAGGTCACGCTTCTTCTGGGAAACATTGCGCTGTTTAGCAGCTATTAGGCGACGGTAAGAATTGAACAGATGTCATTTTTATCTGCAAAGAATTTGACCAGTAAGTTTATGTGCATGCTGTGAGCTACAGTTTTTCCAGTCCGGCAAGCCGACACAGAAAGGAAAAATTGAGATTTTTAACGGCCGCTTTCACGATGAATCCCCGAGTAAACACGGGTTCAGCGAAATGAGCGATACAAGGAAAAGCATCAGCGAACGGCGTCAGGATTTTAACAAGTAACGCTCGTAATCAACCCTAATCAGACGGCGTATGAATTTTCGGCGTGCTGAAGAAAAGGTAATTATGATAGGGAAGGTGCCTGTATTACTAAGTGAGCGATGTACGTAATCCCGGAGACGGCTCAATCCATCCAGTCTTTTTTCGTATTTTGCATTATTGGTAGTAGAGAATAATGAAGCTAAATTTTGAAGTGTAAATCGTCATTGTGATATGTGTCATAAGATTTTAACCCAACCTTATTTCATGTATAAATTGATGTAAAATAACATCTTTTTTGGATTATTTCAGGCTGAAATTCCCAAGGATTTACATAGCATAATGAAATATGAAACTCACCTTTAGTAATCTTCAGCAGACTGTTTACCCGTAAAAAACAAAGCCTCAATCACACACTACATCTGTCTATCTCATTATGTTTAAAACAGCTTATTACGGAAGTGTGACATAGCACCCTCATTGGAGTGCAACTGCCCGGTACTCATGTGCAATTCTCATGCACATCCGTGCCTTCCCGTTGACAGTTTGCGGTCGACTGCACCGCACGATGGCAAAAAGTCACTCTTTACACTCTATAGTTTCACGTTATTCCAAAGCCTGATGAAAATGTGTCGTCATGCTGAGGGGAGTCTGTTGCGGCTTATGGCATATGAATACCGACTTTACAGAGGGCTGACTAAACGCGCGCCCTGTGCCGCACAACAGTAATGACTCACTTGGGTAGTAAAGGCAGGCTGAATTCTAAAAGAAAAAGCTGGCCCTTTAGGGCTGCGCCGAATTCCTGTAAAGCTTTACCCGTAAACAGTCCGAATATCTCGTCTGCAGGGACAGGCATTTCAAAAAGCCAGCCGTGCGCCGACAACCAGAGTGTCGCCTCCATCTGTTCTATTCTCTCGGCCGTTATCTGCATCTCCAGACTTTTCCCCATGACCAGAATCGCATCCACCATCTGGTTTTTGTTGGACATTATGAGTGCGATGAAGGAATGGTCAATCTTAATCTTGTCATACGACAGCTGTGTCAGGTGATAGAGGTTGGAGTAACCGGTGCCGAAGTCATCAAGCGACACGGTGACGCCCATGGCCCTGAATTTATCCAGATTTATTCTGGATCTGACCATGTTCGCTATAAGCGTGACTTCGATAATTTCAATATCGAGCCGCGACAGCGGCAGGCTTCTTCCCCGAGCAGGCGCTTGATGGTATCCGGCTGTCTTGCCAGCAACGTTTCGGTCCGCTTCTGATTGTTCGTTGTTAGCGCAAGAACTCCCCGGAACTGCTTCCATTCCTTGCTGACCCGCTGAGCCGATTTTCCAGGGTTTTTGTCGAACCTAGGCCACATCCCACCGTCAGGCCTGTTGTTGCGAGCACGTGAGCACGCAGCCGTCGGTCATAGTGCTCGAAGTCCTCGCAACCATCGATACCTGTAAGGTCGAGGAACATCTCATCTATTGAGTATTGCTCGACCCGGGGTGCCATTTCTTCAAGGGCAGTCATTACACGCTGAGACAAGAAGTGGTTTATATGGAATGCATCACAAGTTAGAAATGAGTAATTATTATTCCGTTGAAATAAAATACTTATGTGTTGATGATACCCGGAGTGGATAAATTCACCTGGCGTTATCTCATCGGAAAGAGGTCAGTTATGGATGACAGATTTTATTTTTATGATGAACATTGCCACTGGACCTATAAACCTGACCTTATCAAGGTGTTCTGCCTGTCCAGTTCAATTGTCAATTATCTCGATGAGAAAATCGCTGCTGACTATGAGGCCACTCTGCTGTCCGACTGGCTTGACGGACAAAACGCCACTGGCCTGCGACTGTTATATGAGGACGTATTAGATATAGGCAGTGTTGCTGAAGTAAGCGCCATATTGAGCCGAAATCTGAGCCTCATCTCTTTGCGTGCCTCTCAGTGTCTGCAACAGGTCGGTATTGCTCCACGTGGTGTTTGCATGACATTTGCACTGTTTGCAGAAATTGCAAGGCGGGATAAAGGTACAATCCGTAATGCCAGGTTCCTTATTTTTTCTCCGAATGGCGTACGAGAAATTGACTTTGTCATGCATATTAACGAGATCAGGAAAGCTTTAAATAAACCTTTATTGATTTCACTTTCATTTTACTAAGGGCTTAATG